>NZ_JAGQCR010000219.1:0-5304 GCF_024346295.1 Cyanobium sp. BA20m-14 | reverse complement strand
CAACGGATCAGGACAAGCTCAAACCCTCTCACCAGCACAACTTGACAAGTTATTGGATGCTGCACCAGGGCCGGATCATCGGGCGCTCTGGTCGATCATGCGATTTACAGGCAGCCGGGTGAGTGAAACTTTGGCCCTGCGATGGGGTGCCATCCACCAGGAGCGGGTGGTGTTCATCAAGGCCACCACCAAAACCAAATCGACCAGGGAGGTGTTGATTGCCCCGCGGCTACATCTGGAGTTGGGGACATATCGCGTTGAATGGGCCGGCCGCCACGGCAAACAACCTGGCAGCCGAGATTTGCTGTTCAGAGGGCGCTGGCCGAATGAGCCGTTAACCCGCCAGTCGGCCGATAAGGCGCTGAGGTTGGCGATGAATGAGCTGGCTATGCCCAGCGGGTGCTCACTCCACACATTCAGGCGATCACTGGCGACGACCATGGCCCGGAGTGGCACCAATCTCAAAATTGTGGCCGCCTTCACTGGCCACCGCAGCCTGCAGCAGCTCGCCGGCTACATCGACGTCAACCAGGCTGATGAGATGTGCGCACTGGCCGCCCTGGGAGGTGGGGTATGACAGCCGCCAAGAGGTCCCGCACCCGATCCAGCGTCACTGACCTCCAGAAGCGCCAGGGGGAGGCCGCTGATCTGTTGGCCGCTGGTTTTGCCTCCGCTGAGGTCAGCAGCCAGCTGGCCGCAAAACACCAGGTCTCACGGCGCACTGCCCAGCGGTGGGTGCTTGAGGGTCACAAGGCCCTAAGCCTGGCTGGCAATGGTGACAGTGCCTGGGATTGCTTCGAGCTGGCCCAGCTGCGGTTGCTGGCGATGCGGCTTTACCGGCAGTCGGTTGATGCCGGCAACTACAACGCGGGGGTGGGGGCCCTGAAGGAGTTGCGCGAGCTGGCAAAGCTGTCTGGCTACCAGTTCGGCCCCCAGCTGTGGGATAAGGCCCTGGGGAGCGCAATGACCTCAGACCTACCCGTGGATTGGGCCGAGTAGGGCTTTTTTTTTGGCCCGATTGTGGCTATGTCGCTGCAAGGGAGTGAGGGGCCGAATTGCCCCAGTGGGCGAGAGGGTTTACGGGTGCTTATGGCGCGGTTATGGCGCGCCATACTCAGGTCAGTTGGTGGCTTGATGGCTGTGGGGAAGACTGCTAGAGGCGTTGGGTACGTCAGCGTCTGGGTGCTGATCTGGGGAACGGCGGCCTCGTTAGTTGATTACATTCTGCTCAAACGAGAGGTTTACGCCTCCTTTTCCACCGGGCAAGGCTTCACGTTCGTGGGTTACGGAGTTGCTGCGGCGTACCTAGCTGTGAAGTTTGCTCCAAGGTTTCTCAAGCAGGAAGAACCTCCTGCTGCCGACTGACGGGTGGGACAGCGTTCAGTTCGCCCAGGGTGCCGCTAGCAAGCATCTCGGCATAATCAGCGACATCCAAGGGGGCCAGCGCTGCAGCGGTTGTGCTGCTTGCCCCGATGGCAATGTTGGTTTGGTTCAAGGTGAGATCGATCTGGAGGCCAAGCAGCTTGGTGAGGGTCTCTAGGTTGCGGCCGGCGGTATCCAAGAGGCGGGGATTGGGGCGCCCACTTTTTTTGCTGGTTTCCCAAGCCTGGAATGCCTCCTTGAAGAGCAACTCGAACCGCTGCACCACTAGGGGGCGCCACCGCTCGGAGTGATCTCTGGCCTCCTCGTTCCAGATCTCAAAGACTGCTTGGATGTCCTTCCCGGCCATTGCCCGGCAGTAGTTGAGGGCCTCTGAGACCTCATCACAGGTAGCTCCACGCGCAACGAGAGGGGCTACTTCGGTGAGGATCCGCAGCCGCCGCTTTTTGGCCATCACACCGCGTTCCATTTCCTTATTGCGAAAGTTCTCAATAAGAGTGTAGGGTCTATTTGGTCACATGAATGGCGCTGGCGGTTAACCATCCCCAGCCTGATTGCTGAATCGTTACTTAGTACCTACTACAAGGCCAAGTAGGCGTTTTCTTTGGTCGTGGCTACTGGCGTCTCGCGCTGGCCTGCCCCTGGGAACTGGAGGTTGTCACACTTTGGGACAACCTCAGGGTTGGACTCGGTAAGAAGGTTTCAAACTTGTGGGGCCTTTCTGTCCACCCAAACGACCTTGGTCCACCTGATGTACACCCGATTGTCCACCTAATTGTCCACCCCAAAGGTCCTGTAATACCAGTGCTTCTTGGGGAATCGGGTGGACAATTTTTGGGGCCCCCAGTGTGTCTCGTGCTCCAGAGTGATCCTCATTCCACTCCAGCTAGATGTATGTAGGGGGGTCTTTTTTTGTACACCCTATTCTCTTAAAAGCTAGTCACTGACTGGAATGAGGGGGTGGACATTTAGGTGGACACCTTGGTGGACAGAGGGTGGACATGGGGTGGACCGTTTCATCGCACCACCCTGATCGCTTTGCCACCATCCAGAAGAAGCACCAATCCGCGGCTTTGGAGCATCGTGGCAATTTGCTTTAGCTCCTCCAATGTCGGACGACTGCGGTGTGGCCATCCTTTTCGGAGAGTAGCTAGCGAAACCCCTTGCTTTGCGAACTTTCCTTGGAGCTTTCTTGCCATCTCAAGGAGTCGATCTGCCTGCTCAAGCCTTGGATTGGCGGCTCGCTCTTGCAGTTGTACTGCTCGTGTCTTGCCTGCCATCACCAAATTGGTTGCTAGCTGGAGCGACCGAGCGCTTACAACCGTGGCCTTATTTATGTATCCCCTTTCCACTCGTTCTTCTTGACCAGTCGCCAGTCGCATGAAGTGGACAGCTGCAGACACTCTCAACACTTGTCCTGGTCCCTTTGCCCACAATGCCTCTACTTCCTCACTGTTGGCCTGTAGGGACAATTCCTCCAACTGATCAAAAAGTTTCTTGAATAGCTCCTCGGCTTCTAGCGACAACAAGTAGGTGCTACTTGTCGCCTCAAGTGCGGCCAGGTACAGATCACCAATGTGATCCTTCAACTTGTCAGTCTGTTCATCCGGCTGGATCAACTCACGTTTAAGCCTTGGCAGATGAACGAAAAGTGGCCTGCTATTAAAACCATTGGCATTGCCGGCTTCCAGCTGCTCAAGGAACACCCTCGGTTGGATACCCCCGATCACGCTGAGCTTTCCGCAACGAACCTCACGTGATTTTTTTGAATCAGCAAACACGTCGTTGGAGTAGGTACCGTCATAGCTCGATAACCAAAATTCGACGTCCCCAACACTGGCACCACCGTCATCAGCCATTTGCTTGAGCCAACCATTTAATTCATCTCGTACTAAAAGACCCGGTACCTCGTCGCCATGTTCGGCAAGATCTGCCCGAATCCCTTGGGTAGTTGGCGCGGTATAGATCAAATTTCGCTTGCGGAATGCAGGAACTTCCTCACCCGCATCACTGGAAATCCTTCGGCAATCCATTTCCCGCTTATTCCAAGCATCAATTGCGCTGATCGGCTTTGCCATCGGGAAGTTGATCAGCATGTTGAGCAGTACGGACTTGGCGGTTCCGCTAACGCCAATTAGGAAAAGCCACACTGCTGGAATCTCTACCATCGACCATCCCTTGATGCGGAGAGCAGGGGGCAACATCGCGGCCACCCCAGCCATCACTGTCATCACGATGGCCTCATCACTGAACTTCAACCCTTCTTTTAGGACGCGAAACATTGGCAGCCAATCAGCTGGAACGTAATCAGCAAGGGAAATAGTGGGAGGCTCACCACGAAGAAGAAGGGCTTCGAGCGCATCGGTGAGGTCCTGACGCCGCTCAATCTCAAGACGGCACTGTTCCGCGAACTTGGCCAAGCCAATTTGGTTGTAGCCCTTGGGTTGCTGGTTGATCAACTCCTGGATTTCTGTCGCATTAGCACCTTCATCAACCAACTGGCGAATTTTGGTATGGGCATCTTCTTGGTGAAGCTTCAGCCCCACTTCAGCGGTAGTTCCCCAAGGCACCCTCCCAACGCGTGCAAGCTCTATCCTTGCCAGGAACTCCGTAATAGGTTCGTCATACTCAGCCCGATTAAATGGCTTGATGATATTTGCCCAATCTTCCAGGCTGCATTCACTGGGTCGCTCCAATTGATCCTTAGGCAACAACCACATAGCCGCTTCCTGATGATATCCCTGCTTCTTAAGCTCTTCAGATCGACGCTTATTCTGGATATTATGCCGTCCTGATTGGATGCATCCATCGGGATCAATATGCTGTTCAAGCTCGTTCCCTATAGTAAAAATTTCAAGAAAACGGCTCCTCGGTATAACAGTAAGCAGCATATCGAACTCCATCCACAGCGAGGTGGCCTTGCTAGCCAGATCACCATCGATACTTTCAATAGATTCGCTATCACTGCTGTCCAACTCGTGCCAAGGCTTAGGTTCATACTTATCGCTATCGTCATAGTGTCGAAATCGAAAGCGATCGTACTGCTGCCATCCCTCCCACAGCACGTTCTTTGCCTCTTTGACCCACCGATCAACATCGATCACTAGTGGTTGCTCGCATATTTCTGACTCGGACTCCAATGATGACTCGGACTGAATTTCCTTAAGGCGATCTAGCTGATCCCAAAGCCACTCTGCTCGATGATCGATTGGTGGAAGTTCATCATCTTCAGGGGTATCATCTGGCAGATCAAGCCACTCCTGCAACAGCTGTTCAGCATGCGGGCGCTGGTCGATCCAATTTTCAATGGCGCCAAGCTGCTGGAGCTTCTCAATTGCAGCAAAAATCTCTTCAACCGATCGAGACCCCTCACTAGGGGTTAAAATGACTTGGTTCATGACCAGCTTCCTCCTGAGAAGTTGTTTGTGATAGACGGAAGCAGGGCTGAAGTTCTCTAGGCCCAAGCCCTGCCTCCGTGTGAGTAGTTGTCAGCAGACAGAATCAATATCTCCCCAACCAAGTGACTGGGCACCCGCTGAGATCAGCAAGCGAGCCAGCTCCGAGGAGCTGGATTCCAGCTGAATTGCCTTAACCGCTAAATTGGCCGCCATCGGCTTGGACACACGAAGCGATAACGGCTGATTTACAGCCAAATACCGCTCACGTTCACGCCTTTCAATCAGCACCCGCATGAAATCACCTCCACTCTAAGTATAGCAGCGTATTCATATAAAATGGATGCGTCCGAGCCAGAATGGGCTTAATACTTCTACTGTTTAACAGTAAGCTTGCCGTTTTGATTTCAAGGTCGCTTCGGCACTCCTGTCCATCCGGCCATTGCGACCCGCACGGCAGTTATTGACCACAAGCGTGGACTGGTGCGATGTGGCCCTGCGGAGATGAAGTGTTCACCACCCCGGAGAT
>NZ_JAGQCR010000218.1:0-5304 GCF_024346295.1 Cyanobium sp. BA20m-14 | reverse complement strand
GAACCATGCCATAGAGGAAGCCGCTGGCCTGGAGTTCCACCGTGATCAGATCGCCCTGCCGATCAATTTGCACCTCCTGCATGGTGGTGCGGCCGTGGGCGCGACTGCTGCCGGCCCGCTGGAAGGCGGAGAAGTCGTGCTCCCCCAGCATCGCCGCCAGGGCCCGACCCATAGCCGCCTCATCCAATCGCCGCTGGTATCTATGCCAGGTCCAGGGGGCTAGAAAGAGAGTGGCGCTGCACGAGTTGTGGATCGTGTAGCGGTAGCGCCGGTAGGTGGCGCTGAAGCAGGCATGCCAGCTGGCTGGCACCTCGGTGGCTGCCCGAACGTGGATTGAGCTCGGCAGCCGCCCGTTCAGGGCTTTGGCCCAGCGCCCGGCAGGAATCGGCCCGGCGCTGTCGAAGTGGACTACCTGGCCGGCCGCATGAACGCCCGTATCGGTGCGACCTGCTGCAACGGTGCGGCCAGGGCCCTGGGGATCCAGGCCCGAGATCACCTGCTCGAGGGTTGCCTGCACGCTGGGGGCGTTCTGTTGTCGCTGCCAGCCGCAGAAGGCGGCCCCGTCGTACTGCAGGCACAGGGCAATCCGGCGCAGGGGCGCCTCGATCGCCGTGCTGGCGCCGTCTTCAGACCAGCTCGATGATGGCCATCTCGGCGTTGTCACCCCGACGGGGCACGGTGCGGATGATGCGGGTGTAGCCACCCTGGCGCTCTCCATAGCGGTCCTGGGCCTTGTCAAACAGGGCATGCACCAACTGCTTGTCGTAGATGTAGCCGATGGCGCGGCGGCGGGCCGCCAGGCTGCCATCCTTGGCCAGGGTGATCATGCGTTCGGCTTCGTCACGCAGGGCCTTGGCCCGGGCCTTGGTGGTGGTGACCCTGCCCTCACGAATCAGTTGGGTGGTGAGCCCCCTGAGCATCGCTTTGCGTTGGTCGGCGGGGCGTCCCAGCATGGGGACTCGGCACTGGTGTCGCATGGAACTGGGCTGGTGGGGGGCGTGTCGGGAAACGGGGGCGCCGCTCAGGCGCTGGTGCGGCTCTGGGGCAGGGTGATGCCGATGCGCTCGAGCGCTTCGATCACTTCATCGGCTGATTTGGAGCCGAAGTTCTTGATCTCGAGCAGATCTTCATAGCTGAAGCCCATCAGGTCGCTTACGGAATTGACCTGGGCGCGCTTCAGGCAGTTGTAGGCCCTCACCGACAGGTTGAGCTCCTCGAGGGGGATCTGGGTCTCGGCCGAGGGCTCCGGTTCGATGCCGGGCTCCTCCACCAGGGTCAGGCTGGCCAGGGGCTGGAACAGGGCGATCAGCTGGTTGGCAGCCTGGGCCATGGCGTCGTCAGGGGTGACGCTGCCATTGGTCTCGATTTCAAGGCGCAGGCGCTCGCGGGCCGATCCCCCTTCGCCGACGGCCGTTTCATCCACGGTGTAGTTGACCCGGCGCACGGGCTTGAACACCGCATCAATTTGGAGCAGGTCGATGGCGCTCGTGTCTTCGCTGTGGCGATTGACCGGTCTGTAGCCCACGCCCCGTTCCACGTGTACCTCCATCTCCAGGCTGTGGCCTTCGGCCACCGTGGCGATCAGGCGGCCGCCGTCAATCACCTGAACCTGGGAGGAGAACTGGAGGTCGGCGGCGGTGACGGTGGCGGGGCCATTCACCACCAAGCGGCCGATTTCCAGTTCGCGGTTGCGGCTGTTGACCGAGATCTGCTTGCAGTTCAGGAGGATGTCGAGCACGTCTTCGCGCACCCCAGGGACGGTGGCGTATTCGTGGTTGACACCGGAGATGCGAACGGCGGTGATGGCGCTGCCCTCAAGGCTGCCGATCAACACCCGCCTTAGGGCATTGCCCAGGGTGGTCGCCTGGCCGCGATCGAGGGGGCCAATCAGGAAGGTGCCCGTCTGGGACCGGTCTTCGACGACCTGATGCTCGATCCGATCAATTTGATAATGCAGCACGGTCTGAAGGCTCGAAAGGTTGGAGATGGCCCTGGGGGCAAGCGCGGGGCGCCGACTCAGACGCGGCGACGCTTGGAGCGACGGCAGCCGTTGTGGGGAAGGGGAGTTACGTCGCGGATGAGGGTGATTTCCAGGCCGGCCACCTGCAGGGCCCGGATGGCTGTTTCCCGGCCTGAGCCAGGGCCACGCACCAGTACCTCGATCTGACGCATGCCCTGTTCGAGCGCCCTGCGGGCCGCAGCCTCGGCGGCGGTTTGGGCGGCGAAAGGAGTGCCTTTGCGGGCCCCCTTGAAGCCGCTGGCGCCGGCCGAACTCCAGGAGATCACTTCTCCGGCCGTGTCGGTGATCGACACAATCGTGTTGTTGAAGGTGCTCTGGATATGGGCCATGCCGTTGGGCACGTTGCGCTTCGTTTTCTTGGCGCCGGATTTTTTGGCTGGCTTGGCCATGGCGGAAAGGCCTGCTGCTGCAGGAGGTGATCAGGGAACGGGCAGGGAGGGTGACAAGGGAAGTGGCTAGGGCGCCTACTTCTTCTTGCCGGCCACGGTTTTGCGGGCACCCCGGCGGGTACGGGCGTTGGTGCGGGTGCGTTGGCCCCGCACGGGCAGGCCCATGCGGTGACGGCGGCCGCGCAGGCAGCCGATGTCCTGGAGGCGCTTGAGGGCCATGCCCTCCTGGCGGCGCAGGTCACCTTCGAGGGTGAAGGCCTCGGCGGCACCCCGTAGTTTCTGAACGTCGGCGTCGCTGAGGTCCTTGACCCTGGTGTCCGGGTTGACCCCGGTTTTGCTCAGGATCTTCTGGGCACGGGTAAGACCGATGCCATACACATAGGTGAGGGAAATCTCAACGCGCTTTTCGCGAGGGATATCTACGCCGGCAATCCGAGCCACGGGGGAAATCAATGAGGGGGCAAGATCCGCTGCCGCCGAAGCGGAGCGGGAATTAATCGAAAACAGCTGGCCCCCAGGCGGGGCTGGCCAGGGCTGGTCAGCCTTGGCGCTGCTTGTGCTTGGGATTGGTGCAAATCACCATCACCCTGCCGTGGCGACGAATCACCCGGCATTTGTCGCACATTTTCTTGACTGAGGCACGCACCTTCATGGGCGTTGTGCTCTCCGAATTTGCAAACCGACAACCTACCACAGGGGTCAACCTCCTTTGGCTGCTCAGGCCAGTAGGTCTGTGATGCGGGCCGCAATGGTGTCCACCGTGCCGTGGGCCTCTACCGACTGGAGCAGGGCCGCTTCCCGGTAGTAGCGAATCAGGGGTGCGGTTTGCTCCCGGTACACCTCGAGCCGGTGGCGGATCACGCTTTCGTTGTCATCGGCCCGGCCCCGACCCAGCAGCCGCTGGAGCAGCACGGCATCGTCGAGCTCCAACAGCACCACCAGCTCGATCGGCTGGTGGAGTTCCTCCAGCAGCTGGCCCAGGGCCTCTGCCTGGGCCAGGTTGCGGGGGAAGCCATCCAGTAGCCAGCCGCCCCCATCGCTGGCCGCCTGGGTCTCCAGGCGGCTGCGCACGATCGCCAGCACCAGCTCGTCGCTTACCAGGGCCCCGCTGGCCATTACCGCCTCAGCTTCCATGCCAAGAGAGGTGCCGGCGGCCACCTCGGCCCTCAGCAGGTCGCCCGTGGAGAGGTGCAGCAGGTTGTGGGCTGCGGCCAGGAGCTCCGCCTGGGTGCCATTGCCAGCGCCGGGGGGGCCGAGGAACAGGAGACGTTTTTTCATGTCATTAATGCAAACTGAGCTTCAAGCTGAACTCCAAACGGCACTGCAAGGGGGCACCGCAAACGGCTGGGATCGGGAGGCTTATTGGGCGGGCTTGTGGTCACTGCCGCACCATCCCCTCATAGCGTTGGGAGATCACGTAAGTCTGCACCTGCTTGGCCGTGTCGATAGCCACGCCCACCAGGATTAGGAGGGAGGTGGCCCCCAGGCCCTGGAAGGTGCGCACCTGGGTGGCCCCTTCCACAGCCGAAGGGATGATTGCTACGGCGCCCAGAAACAGCCCCCCCAGCAGGGTCAAACGGTTTTGGACGCCACTGAGGTAGTTGGCGGTGGCGGAGCCGGGACGTACCCCTGGGATCGCCACTCCGCTGCGTTTGAGGTTGGTGGCGATGTCCACCGGATTGACGGTGAGCGAGGCGTAGAAAAAGCCAAAGCCGCAGATCAGGGCGAAGAACACCAGGGCGTAGAGCCAGGGGGTGCTGCTGTTGGGGTTGAGATAGCCAGCCAGTTGGATCAGCCAGGGGCTGCCGGTGAGGTTGGCGATGGTGAGCGGTAGGAACACCACTGCCGAGGCGAAAATGATCGGCATCACCCCGCCGGCATTGAGCTTGAGGGGCAGGTAGCTCTGGCGGGCCGAGAGCACCCCGGCTCCCCCCACCTGCCGCTTGGCACTCACGATCGGGATGCGGCGGTTGCCCTCCTGCACAAAGATGATCCCCACGATCGTCAGCAGGAAGACCAGCACCAGCACCACGATGCCGCCGACGGTGCTGCGGTCGCCGCTCTGGGCCAGCTCAATGGTGGAGCCGAGGGCCTTCGGCAGGGTGGCCACGATGTTCACGAAGATCACCAGGGAGGCCCCCTGGCCGATGCCTCGCTCGGTGATCACTTCGCTGATCCACATCACCACCATCGAGCCGGTCACTAGGGCCAGGGCCGTCTGGATCACGAATACGGGTTCCGAGAGGCCCTCGGTGGCGTACTGCCGCAGGATCAGGGCGAACACCAGGCTCTGGAGGATCCCCCAGCCCAGGGCCACGTAGCGGGTGATCTGGGCGATTTTGCGGCGGCCTGCCTCGCCCTCGTTTTTCTGGAGGTCTTCGAGCTGGGGCAGGGCTGCGGTGAGCAGCTGGATGATGATCGAGGCGTTGATGAAGGGCAGGATCCCCAGGGCAAAGATGCCCAGGGTGGAGAGGCCTCCGCCGGTGAAAATGTCAAGGAAGCCGATCAGCTGGCCGCCGCGGGAGAGGAACTCCTGGAAGGCCACCCGGTCGATGCCCGGCATCGGGATGTAGATGCCCAGCCGCACGAGCAGTAACAGGCCGAGGGTGGTCAGCACCCGGTCGCGCAGGCCCTTGGATTGGATCAGTTGGCTGAGGATTTCCCCGGCACTGGGGTTGCGACCCCGGCTAACAAGCATGGCGGCGTGAGGTGGACATCAAAAAAACGCCCAGCGGATCCCGGGAAGGCCCCCCGAATCCGCTGGACGGTTCAGACCATAGGGCGGAGGCCCCCAAGGTGATCAGATGACTTGACAACTGCCACCAGCAGCTTCGATCTTGCTGCGGGCGCTGGCGGTGAAGGCAGCTGCCTGCACGGTGAGCTTTGCCTTGAGGT
>NZ_JAGQCR010000217.1:0-5305 GCF_024346295.1 Cyanobium sp. BA20m-14 | reverse complement strand
ACACCGTGGCCGAGAAGCTCGGCGACAGGATGGGGGGGTGAGCCCCGGCCGGGGCAATCATGGCCGTAGTGCAGCGGCCTGCCCGTGCCTAATCCCTTGTCCCCGCAGCTCGCAGCCCTAGCTGATCAGGGCATCCGCTGGGTGGCGACCCCCAACCGGCCATTGCCGGCGGCCCCTATGGCGCCGATCGGCTGGTGGAGGGGGCTGGATTACGCCACGGTCCTGCTCGATGCCCTGGAGGCCGCCGCCATCCCCTGGCTGCAGTTCCACCCTGAATACGGCGCCGGCCCCGGTGGGGGGTGCCCGCATCAAGCCGCTGGCTGCAGCCGATCGCCCGGGCCTCGCCGCGGTGGCTTCCGCTCTAGATCGGCCCGCACCGGAGATCCGCGCGTTGTTTGGGCCTTGAGGCGATGCTTGCATGGCACCAACAGACTGGTGTCGATGGCGGTACGCACCGTTCTCCGTCTGGGTGATCCCCGATTGCGCCAGCCCGCCCAGCCCGTGATCGATGTGGCTGATCCCGCTTTGAGGCAACTGATCACTGATCTGGACGACACGGTGGCGGCCTGCAGCGGCGCCGGCCTGGCCGCTCCCCAGATCGGCGTGCCGCTGCGGGTGGTTCTGTTTGGTGGTGGAGGGCCCAACCCCCGCTACCCCGATGCCCCACTGCTTCCCCGCACCCTGTTGATCAACCCCGTGCTCACCCCGTTGGGACCGGAGCGCTATGGGGCCTGGGAGGGGTGCCTGAGTGTGCCGGGGCTGCGGGGGCAGGTGTCCCGTTGGCAGCGGTTGCGCTACCAGGGGATCGATGGCGATGGCCAGCCTGTGGATCGTTGCGTGGAGGGGTTCCATGCCCGGGTTGTGCAGCACGAGTGTGACCACCTCGATGGGGTGCTCTTCCCCGACCGCCTCAGCGATCCCACCGCCTTCGGCTTCATCCCTGAGCTGGAAGCGGCCGGGCTGATTCCCTCCGTGCCTGGTTAGTGCTGTCGTTGTGCTGCTTGACGGGCTGGCAGCTTGTGATCAATCCACGGAGCTTTCACCCCAACAGCCGCTCCAGCACCTGGGCCACCGAGCTCACGGCGGCCAGGGCGGTGGCGTAGGCCATGCGCATGGGGCCCACCAGGGCCACCTGGCCGATGCCGCCATCGCCGCTGCGGTAATCGGCCTGCACCACGGCGCACTGGTGTAGGGCCCGGTGGGGATGTTCCGCGCCGATCCAGATGCCTGGCTGGGGCAGGAGCTGGTGGGGGGCGTCCTCCACCAGTTCCACCAGGGGGCGCAGGCTCAGGGTCTGGCTGAATTCCGGCTGGGCCAGCAGGCCGGCCAGGCCCATGGTCAGGGCCCCCTCCCCCTCCAGCTGGCGAGATTGGCCATGGCTGGCCAGGGCTTGGCGCAGGGCAGCACCACTGCTGTTCAACTGGGAGGGCAGGGTTGCCCAGTCAATCGGCCCTTCCTGCAGCTGGGTACTCACCCACCGCTCCAGGGGGGCCAGCTCGGCTTCGGCCTGGGCGGGCAGCCGCAGGTTGAGGCTGGTGGCGGTTGCGCCCCCCTCCACCAGAAACACCAGCAGGCGTTCGCCGCTGGCCACCAGCCGCAGGGCCTGAAGCTGGGATTGCTTGCGCTGGGGTCTGGTGATCAGGCTGAGCAGGCCGGTGAGATCGGCCAGGCGCCGGCTCAGGTGCAGCAGCAGGTCGTCGAGGGCTGCCCACTGCAGGCTGAGCCCGGTGAGCTCCCGCTCCAGTTGCAGGGCCGCGGCTCCCGGGGCGGGCAGCAGCTGATTTACGTAGGTGCGGTAGCCCTGCTGGCTGGGGATTCGGCCCGCCGAGGGGTGGGGCTGGGTGAGCAGCCCCCGCTGCTCCAGAGCCCCCATGGCCGAGCGCACCGTCGCCGGGCTCGCCCCCAGGCCGAAGCGGCGCACCAGGGTCTGGCTGCCCACCGGCTCCATCGTGTCCACGTAGTGACGCACGGCAAGTTGGAGAACCTCCTGCTGCCTAAGAGGCAAGGGGCGGGGGGACGGAGACTGCAAGCGGCCGCTGCAGGGAGTTGGCTGATCGTAGGCAGATGGGGGCTGGATTCAGTAGCGAGGCACGCTGGAATCCACCTCCAGGCTCCAGGAATCGATGCCCCCCTGGAGGTTCCACACCGCCCCATAGCCCTGGGCCTGGATCAGCCAGCAGCCCAGCTGCCAGCTGCGCACCCCCGCATGGCACAGCACGACGATGGGGCGGTCGTGGCTGAGCAGCTTGCCCAGGCGGTCGACCCACTCAGCTGAGCGGCTCAGCGGCAGGTGCAGCACGGGATGGGCCAGCCTGGCCAGCTCCAGCTCGGCGTCCTCGCGCACATCCACCAACTGGATCGCCTCGCCCTGCTCCAGCCGCAGCTGCAGCTCGCGGGCCCGCATGGTTTTTGGGGTCTCAGAACTTTCCATGGCGGGCAGAAGGCGGGGCTTGGGGTCAAGATGGGCCCATCCTGCGTGGGACGCATGAAGGCCCGCCCGTTTCTGGCGGTCGTGCTGGCGGCGGTGCTGCTGTTGCTGAGCCTGGCGGCCGCTGGTTGGTGGCTGGTGCTGCAGCGCTCTCCGCTGCAGTTGCAGCACCAGCCCTTGGTATCGCCTCGGGCGGCTCGCTTTGTGCCCCGCCAGGCACCCCTCAGTCTCTACCTGCTCACCGATGGGCAACGGCCCGAGGGCTATGCCCGGGCCGTTGCCCCGGGCCGGCAGCGCCGCCAGGCGGCCGATGCCGTAGCCGGGTTGCGGGATGGCGCCTTCGCTGCGGCGGGGCTGGACTATCCCGCCGAGCTGGCCTCCTGGCTCGGCCCTGAACTGGGCTTGGCCCTGCTGGCCAACGAGCCAGGGGGAGCCGCCGACGGCTGGCTCCTTTCCCTGCGCAGCCGAGATGCCGATGGGGCCCGCCGTTTCCTGCAGCGCTTCTGGCAGACCCGCAGCCTCGCCGGCACCGACCTGCAGATCAGCAGCTACCGAGGCATGGGGCTGATCAGTGGCCGTGGTGCCCTGGTGGGCACTACGCCGGTGCCGATCGCCACTGCCCTGGTCAACGACGATCTGGTGCTGATTGCCTCCGGTCGCGGCGTGCTCGAGCAGGCCCTCGACGTCTCCCAGATCGATGAGCTCAATCAGGCGGCCAGTCCCTCCTTCCAGCAGGCCCTGGGTCGCCTGGGCAAGGGGGCTGTGCTGCTCACGGCCCAAGCTGAAGTCCTGGGCTCCTGGCTGGGCATGCCTGCCCAGCTCACCGGGCCCGGCGCGGTGCAGGAGCTCGTGGCCAGCCTGAGACCCGACGGCCGTTCCCTGGCGCTGGAAGCTTTGCTGCTCCTGGCACCCGGCGCCGCTGGCCCGCCCCCAGCCCCGCCCCCAGCTCCGACCGCCGCTGCCGGGGACGGCGGACTGGCCCTGCTGGCGGCCCTGCAGGGCCAGTCCGACAGCCTGGCCCTGGTGCAGCAACCCTCCCATTGGCCTGAGCTCTGGCAACCCCTGCTGGCGGCCGTGCTCCGGGTGGGTGAGGGTGGCGGTGACGGTTTGTTGCCGGCCCTGGTGGCGGCGGCCGATCCTGGCCCCTTGCTATGGAGCGCCGGCAGCCAGGGCTGGTTGCTGGGCACTCCGGTGGATCAGCCCGATCCCGCCAGCCTTGAACAGGGCCTCGCTGCCCAGGGCCTGACCGCCGCCCCCCTGCCCGTGGAGGGAGACGCCAGCGTCATGGTCTGGACCCGGCTGGAGGCGCCCCCGGCTGGGCGCCGGATCGGCCGGGAGGAGGGCGCCGTGCTCCAGGCCAGCCTGGCGGGGGCCAGGGCCAGCCAGGGCCAATTGGCCTGGTGGGGCCAGAATCTGGCGGTGTTGCAGGAGCAGCGCGAATCCCGTCAGACCCCCCGGCTGCGCCTGGCCCAGCTCGCCGCCCTCGACCAGCCCCAGGCTTCCCTGCAGTGGGCGATGGCGGCCGGGCCGGCCCAGGCCCTGTTGCAGCGTTGGAGCACCTGGCAACTGCTTTCGGGCCTTGCTGGGAGACCGCTGGCGCCGGCGGTGCAGGGGCTCAGCCTCAGCCTGGAGCCTGGCTACGGTGATACCAACAGCGATAGCTATAGCAACAGCAACAGCGTGCATCTCAGCGCCAGGGTGGGTTTTGGTTGACGAATCCCTTGGCTGATCGCGAACTGCTGCTCTGGCGCCATGGCATTGCTGAGGAGCGCCATCCGGATCGCCCCGATGCAGAGCGGGTCCTCACCACCGAGGGAAGCCGCCGCACGGCCGCGGTGGCCCAAGAGCTACAGCGGCTGCAGCTCTGCTGTGACCCCCTGCTGAGCAGCCCCCTGCGGCGGGCGGTGCAGACAGCCGAGCTGGGCGTGGCGGCCGGCCTGGCCAGTGGTTTTGCGATCGAGGCCAGCCTGGCCCCAGGGGGAGACCCGCGGCCGCTGCTCCAGGCCGGCAACTGGCAGCGGCTGGGCCTGGTGGGCCACGAGCCCGACCTCGGTGAGCTGGCCTCGACTCTGCTGGGTTTGCCGGCCGGTGCGATCACGCTGCGCAAGGCCGGCATCGTCCTGATTCGCCTTGGACCCGCCGGTGCCAGCCTGGAGGCCCTGATTGGTCCTCGGTTGCTGCGGCTACGGCATCAATGGCGGCTTTAGCCGTAGGTTCGCCCCAACCACAGCAGCGGCTCAAACGTGACAGCGGCGGGCAAGACATCAGCGGGCATGACAGCAGGGGGCATGACAGCAGGGGGAGCCGAGACCCAGATCCCCTTTCGTCCTGGGTTGGAGGGGGTGCCTGCCACCCAGTCATCGATCTGCGACATTGACGGTCAGCGGGGCGTGCTCACCTATCGGGGCTACCGGGTAGATGAGCTTGCCGCGCGCAGCACCTTCCTGGAAACCGCCTACCTGTTGATCTGGGCCCAGCTGCCCAACGCCAAGCAGCTGCAGGAGTTTGAGCAGGAGGTGCAGATGCACCGGCGGGTGAGCTTCCGCATCCGAGACATGATGAAGTGCTTCCCCTCGGGGGGGCATCCGATGGACGCCCTGCAGAGCAGTGCGGCGTCCCTGGGGCTGTTCTATTCAAGGCGCGCCCTGGACAATCCCGAATACATCGTCTCTGCGGTGGTGCGGTTGATCGCCAAGATCCCCACGATGGTGGCTGCCTTCCAGCTGATTCGCAAAGGCCAGGATCCGATCCAGCCCCGCGACGACCTGGCCTACGCGGCCAACTTTCTGTACATGCTCACCGAGCGGGAGCCCGATCCCCTGGCGGCCCGCATCTTCGATGCCTGCCTGATCCTGCACGCCGAGCACAGCCTCAACG
>NZ_JAGQCR010000216.1:0-5321 GCF_024346295.1 Cyanobium sp. BA20m-14 | reverse complement strand
CTGAAGGGGCGGCTGCCAACCGCTGCAGATTGAGAAGCCGCTGCCACAGGGCCGCCCGTGGGGCTTCTATCGCTAGCACCTCACGGCAGCGCTCCAGCCAGCCTTCACGCTGCTGGAGCCGCTTGAGGGCCTTGTCCAGATCGATGCGGATTGCATCCCCATAGGCGTCTTCCGCCTTGGCCAGCGCGCGCCGCCAGAGGCCCGGGGTCAGGGGTAGGTGGGCCAGATCGATCAGATCACGGTTGAACACACCATCGTCATTCCAGCGGTCGGAGTTGGCCAGCAACTTGCTGCAGATCATGTCGCTCAGGGTCAGGGAGGCAACACCGGCCACTACATCCTGCGGGCCCGGCGGCTCCAGGCAGATCCGCCCCTCCAGCACGATTTCAAGTTTGATGGCCACCCCCGCCACCACCACGCCCGCCCGGATGCCGTATTGGTCTGTGAGCGGCTCTCGGCTCTCCTCGAGGGGGTGTCGGGGATCCTTCCATAGGGGCTGGAGGCTGTTGTGCCGCCGGATGAGCTGGCGCAGTTCCCGGTAGCCCTGCCGGTCGGACACCAGCAGATCCACATCCACCGACTGGCGGAACTCCCCGTAGCGCAGGGCGATCGCCGTGCCGCCACCGAACAGGCAGTGGTGCCCCAGCAGCAGCTCTGCATTGAGCTGCTCCAGCAGGCCGGCGATGCGGCGGTGGTGCTCAAGCCGGAACATCGTTCGTCGCAGCTGGTTGCTGCAGTGTGCTGATCAGCTGGCGCTCGTGGGGCTGCAGCGGCTCCAGATCCAGCCGCCGGCGCTGGCGGGCGTAGAGGGCGGCCGCTTCCGCCGCGCTCAGGGTGCCGGTGCCCTGCACGTGCCAGGCCAGCTGGCGCAGCAGGGGATAGGCGGCCAGAGCGATCGTCTCCCCTTGTGCTGCGGCTCCAGCTTCAGCTCCGCCGTCCTCCTGGCCCTCCAGCTGGCCCAGGGACAGATCGAGGGCCTCCAGAACATTTATCAGTGCCCCTAGCGACACCGACGCTGCGCCCGTCTCGATGCGGTGCAGCGTCACCCTTGAAACCCCCGCAGCTGCAGCGGTGGCCATCGCACTGATACCAAGCTCCCGCCGCCGCCGCCGGATGCGCCCGCCGATGGCCCCCAGGCGCTGGGGGCAACGTCCCTGGGGAGGAGGCGCGGCGGATGGCACTGGATCACCAGCTCAGACGTTTCCCATTCTAGTCAACCGGATGGCTCCCGGCCGCAGTTCAGGGTGCAGCTCAGGGTGTAGCCGGGCCCCCAAGTGCCTCAATCCGCACCGGGGTGCCCACCCTGATCCCGAGTGCTTCGGCCTGGCCGGCGGCCAGCTCCAGCACGCCGTCCACGGCCTGGTCGGGGCCATAGCTGCGGCAGGGCAGGCGCATGCAGGGTTGGGCATGGGCCTCAATGGCTACCACACGGCCGCCCAGCACAAAAACCATGTCGAGGGGCTCGGGGGTGCGGTGCATCCAGAAGCGGGCCAGGGAGGGTGGGCTGTAGGGGAACCACATGCCCCGCAGGGGCGGCAGGGGACCCCGGAGTTGCATGCCCCTGCTCTGTTCGTGGGATTCATCGGCCACTTCCAGCTCGAGGCAACGGCCGTTCTCCAGGCACCAGCGGGCCTCGATCGGCAGCTGCTGGGGCGGCGGTGTGAAGCCGCAGAGCAGGGCCGCCACCCCAGACAGGGCCACTCCATACATGGCCAGGCCTGGCACCAGCCCTTGCCAGCCCCGCCCTCCCATCAGGCGCTGCCCTCCAACTGGGGCATGCCCTGGCTCAGGCAGTAGCCCTGGCCCCGGATTGTGTGGATCAGTCGCTGCTCGCCTCCCTCTTCGAGCTTGTGGCGCAAGTAGCGCACATACACCTCGATCACGTTGCTGGTGGTGCCCTGGTCGTCATTCCACACCTGGCGCAGGATCAGGTCCCGGCCCACCACCGTGCCCTTGCGCTCCAGCAGCAGCATTAGCAGTTGGTATTCGCGCGCCGTGAGGCCCACGGGCCGGGATCCCCGCTTGACCTGACGGGTGCTGGGGTTCACCACCAGGTCGCCCACCTGCAGCAGCTGGACTGGAATATTGGTGCGGCGGCTGCGGTCCAGGTGCAACCTCAAGCGCATCAGCAGATCGCTGGGGCCAAGGCTGGAGAGCCAGAAGTCGTTGGCGCCGGAACTGAGGCAGAGAACCCGGGCCTCCACCGTGTCCTCGCCCACATCGAGCAGCAGGGGCAAGTCGCCCCATTGGGCCCGCAACGCCGGGATGCGGCCGGCCTGGTCGGCGGAGAGCAGCACCGCATCGGGTGCCGGGGCTGCAGGGGCGGGGGCAGGGGTGCTGCAGGTGTATCCAGAGGCCTCCAGCCGCGCGGCCAAGGCTTCAGCTTCCTCCCCCACCAGCAGTATCAGCGGTTCACTCATGGGGCCATGCCGTTGCCGGGTTTGGCCACATGGGGCAACCCCCAGCCGAGCTTGTTGCGCAGCACCTGAAAAAACTCGTGGTCTGCCAGGCGCACAAAGCGGGCCGGTTGCTCGCTGCGCCGCACCAGCACCCGGTCTTCGGGCCAGATGTAACTGCCGGCACTGCCATCGACCACCATCATCAGCCGCTCGGGGGTGGCTGGAAACACGGTCACCGGCTCCCGGTCGCTGAAGACCAGGGCCCGCGATGCCAGCGAGTGGGGTGCGATCGGCGTGAGCTGCAGCACGGGACAGTCGGGCGTGATCACCGGGCCGCCGGCGCTGAGGGCATAGGCGGTGGAGCCCGTTGGGGTGGCGAGGATCACGCCGTCTGCGGCGATGTCCACGGGGGCGTGGCGGCCGATGGCGATCTCGAAGTGGCACATCGAGGTGAGGGGCTCGCGGTGTAGGGCCATCTCGTTGAGACAGAGCACTTCCCAGCGGCGTTGCTCGCCGCGCATCACGCTGACGATCAGCATCGTGCGCTCCTCCACCGTCCACTCGCCGCTGAGCACCTGGTCCAGCGCCGCCTCCAGCTCGTTGAGGTAGGCCTCAGCCAGAAAGCCCAGATGGCCGGTGTTGACCGTGAGGATCGGCACGCCGATGGGTGCGGTTTGGCGGGCGGCCGAGAGCACGGTTCCGTCGCCGCCGAGCACCACGGCCAGGCTGAGGTCGGGGGCGAAGTTTGCCGGCACGCAGGCCGCATACCCGCGGCTGCGCAGGTGCTGGTCTGGGTTGGCGAAACCCACCATGCCGCCGGAGCTGCTCACCCGCACCACGCCATAGCCGGCCGCCTTGAATCGGGCCTCGATGGCATCGGCAGTGGCCAGGGCCACGCCCTTGCCGTCATTCACGATCAGTCCGACGCGGGGCACCGATCGGGGGGCGGGGAGTTGCCTGAGTTTATGGGCCCAGTTTCAGCTAGTTCGCCCCAGGGCTCCTGTTGTCCTAAAACTGCTCCAGAAAGCGCAGGTCGCTGGTGTAAAGACGGCGGATGTCATCGATGCCGTGGCGCACCATGCAGAACCGCTCCACCCCCAGGCCCGCCGCAAAGCCGCTCCAGCGTTCCGGATCGAGGCCCATGCCGCTTAGCACGGCGGGGTCGACCATGCCGCAGCCCATCACCTCCAGCCAGCGGCCCCGCCACTGCACATCCACCTCGGCGCTGGGCTCGGTGAAGGGGAAGTAGCTGGCCCGGAAGCGCACGGGCAGGTCGCCAAAAAACTGCTGCAGGAAGGCCGTCACGGTGCCGCGCAGGTGGCTGAAATCCA
This sequence comes from Cyanobium sp. BA20m-14, assembly GCF_024346295.1. Lineage (NCBI taxonomy): Bacteria > Bacillati > Cyanobacteriota > Cyanophyceae > Synechococcales > Prochlorococcaceae > Cyanobium > Cyanobium sp. BA20m-14. The sequence continues at coordinate 1,591 of NZ_JAGQCR010000216.1, read as the reverse complement.
GGCCCTCATCGATGGCCAGCACCTCCACCTGGTGGAACACCGGCGAATGGGTGGCATCCACCGGGTCGCGCCGATACACCCGGCCAGGGGCGACCACCCGCACCGGCGGCGGGTTCTGTTCCAGGTAGCGGATCTGCACCGGGGAAGTGTGGGTGCGCAGTAGGCGGCCCTCCCCCAGGTAAAAGGTGTCCTGCATATCCCGGGCCGGATGGTGCTCCGGGATGTTGAGGGCGCTGAAGTTGTAGTGGTCGGTTTCGATCTCAGGCCCCTCTGAAACCCGATACCCCAGCCCACTGAAGATGTCGACGATCTCTTCGATCGTGCTGATCAGCGGGTGGCGATGCCCCGCTGGGGTGTAGCTGCAGGGGGCCGTGACATCCAGGCTCTCCCGGGCGATGCGCTCTGCCATGGCAGCGGTTTTCACCGCTTTCAGCCGCTCGCCGAGCAGGTTTTGCACCTGCTCCTTGAGCACGTTGGCCCGCTGGCCGATCAGGGGGCGTTCGTCGCCGGGCAACTTGCCCATGGCCCCCAGCAGGCCGGAGAGGCGCCCCTTCTTGCCCAGCAGGCCCACCCGCAGCTCCTCCAGCTCGGCGGCGGTTGTGGCAGCGGAGATCTCAGCTGCCGCCTCGCTTTCAAGCGCCACAAGCTGATCGGTGAGCTGCTGCAGGGACACGGTGGCGCTCACGGCAGGTGCGGAGGGAGACGAGACTTTAAGTAGGCGCCCCAGCGCTGGGCCGTTACGTTGCGGCGAGATCGCCCTTCGACCGATGGCACCGTTGAGGATCCTGATCAGCAACGACGACGGCGTTTTCGCCGAGGGGATCCGCACTCTTGCAAATGCAGCCCTGGCCCGCGGCCACCAGGTGAGCGTGGTGTGTCCAGACCAGGAGCGCTCCGCCACCGGCCATGGCCTCACCCTGCAGACTCCGATTCGGGCGGAGAGGGCCGATGAGTTGTTTGATGACGGCGTCCAGGCCTGGGCCTGCAGTGGCACCCCCTCCGACTGCGTCAAGCTGGCCCTCTTTTCCCTCCTTGATGAGTGGCCGGATCTGGTGCTCTCCGGCATCAACCACGGGCCCAACCTGGGCACCGACATCCTGTACTCCGGCACCGTCAGCGCGGCGATGGAGGGAACGATCGAGGGCCTGCCCGCCCTGGCGGTGAGCAGCGCCGACTTCCAGTGGCGTCAGTTTGCTGCAGCGGCCAGGCTGGCCCTGGATGTGGCCGAGGCCATGCTGGCGGAGGGTTGGCCCGACAACATGTTGCTCAACCTCAACGTGCCCGCCCGGCCCCCCGAGGCGATCGGGCCGTTGCGCTGGTGTCGCTCGGCGGTGCGCCGCTACACCGACCAGTTCGAGCAGCGGGTGGACCCGCGCGGGCACACCTACTACTGGCTGGCAGGGGAGGTGGTCAATGACCTCGAAGCCCAGGTTTCCGGGCCAGAAAGCTGGCCCACCGATGTTGCCCAGATCAATACCGGTGCCCCTTCGCTGACCCCGCTCCAACCCGACATCTTCTGGCGTGGGGTGACCCGCGACCTGCCTGATCTGAGTGGTCTGCTGGCTCAGGTGGAGCGGTAAACCCGCTGCAG
>NZ_JAGQCR010000215.1:0-5344 GCF_024346295.1 Cyanobium sp. BA20m-14 | reverse complement strand
AGCAGCTCAGCCAGGGCGAGCGGGAAGCCATCGCCGAGCAGTCGATCAACAGCTTTTTTCTCTCCTGCCTCGAATCGATCATCCAACCGGTTGACGCCTGCTTGATCAGCGCTGAGGGGGAGGGGCTCGACGAACTATTGCGGCTGCATCGCCAGGGCCAGGGGGTGATCGTGGGATCGCTGCACCTGGGTTGCTGGGATCTGGGGCTGCGCTGGCTGAGCGAACAGCTGGACACCCCATCTGTCGTGTACCGCCCCGCCCGCAACCCATACAGCGACGAGCTGCTCAACCGGGCCCGCCAGGCCAACAGCTACTGCAACTGGATTCCCCAGGCCGATGCCAGGTCAATGTTTCGCTGCCTACACCGCGGCGGCAGCCTCGTGGTGATGACCGACCTTTACAGCCGCAACAGCGAAGTGCAGGTCGACTTCCTCGGCCTGAGCACCAACTTCGTCAAAGGGCCTGCGGCCCTTTCGCAGAAATCGGGTTGCCCCCTGTTTCCCGTGGCCCAGGTGCGGGAAGCCAACGGCCACTTTCGGCTGATCTTTGGCGCACCGCTATGGCCCGGCCAGGGTGCCGCTGCCCTGAGCGACCAGCTTGCCGCCGTAGCCCGCTGGCACGAACCCCTGATCCAGGCCTCTCCGAAGCAGTACTACTGGATCAACCGGCGCTGGCGAACGGGCGATGGCAGCGGTGAGCGGCTGCGGCCCATCGGCCCACCCGGGCGCTGATCGATGGCCAGCGGCCGCAGCCACGACCGAGCCACCTGGCTCCTGAGCCTCCCCTTTGGGCTGCTGTGGTGGCCCTGGCTGGGGTTAGCGGGGGTGAGCGTGGCCGGCCTGAGCTTTCTGCTAGGTGGCCTGCTGCTCTCCCCCGACCTCGACACCCGCTCCAACCCCACCCGCCGCTGGGGACCGTTGCGGCTGCTCTGGTGGCCCTACCGCAACCTGCTGCGCCATCGCTCCCTGATCTCCCACAGTCCCCTGCTGGGCACCAGCGGGCGCCTGGCCTACCTGGCGGCGCTGCTGCTGGTGAGCTGCCTGCTGCTGCAACCCCTCGGTGGGCCAGCACCCCAGCAGCTCCTGGCCACCGCCCAGGCGCTCTGGCAGGGCGAGCGTCCGCTGCTGCTGGCCGCCCTGGTGGGCCTGGAGGCCAGCAGCTGGCTGCACCTGATCCAAGATGGCGACCCGATGCCGCGCCTGCCCCGCCTGCTGCGCCGCCGCCGCCGCCGATGAACCCCCAAACCCAGACCCCAGCCCCCCTTGAGGCCCTAGCTGAGCTGATCGCCGTGGTGGCTCGCCTGCGCGACCCCGAGGGCGGCTGCCCCTGGGATCTGGCGCAAACCCACGCCTCCCTGGTGCCCTACGTGCTGGAGGAGGCCCACGAGGTGGCCGATGCGATCCGCTCGGGCGACGATCACCACCTGGCGGAGGAACTGGGCGATCTGCTGCTGCAGGTGGTGCTCCACGCCCAGATCGCCAGCGAGGCAGGCAGCTTTGATCTGGCCCAGATCGCTGCAGGCATCAGCGCCAAGCTGGTGCGACGCCATCCCCATGTGTTTGGTGGTGGCGAGCCGGCCAGCTGGGAGGAGATCAAGGCCGCAGAAAAACCCCAACCCGCCTCCACCAGCCCGCTCAGCGATCGGCTGGCCGGCAAGGTGCGCGGCCAGCCAGCCCTAGCCGGTGCCATGACGATCTCCAAGCAAGCCGCCGCGGCCGGCTTCGAGTGGGATGACATGGCAGGGGTGTGGGCGAAGGTGCACGAGGAGCTCGAGGAGCTCAAGGAAGCTGTGGCCTCCGGGGATCGCCGCCATGCCCAGGAAGAGCTGGGCGACGTGCTGTTCACCCTGGTGAACGTGGCGCGCTGGTGCGGCATCGAACCGGAAGCCGGCCTGGCGGGCACCAACAGCCGCTTCCTCGATCGTTTCTCCCGGGTGGAAGCAGCCCTGGATGGCGACCTAAAGGGCCGCAGCATCGGCGAGCTCGAAGGCCTCTGGCAACAGGCCAAAGCCGAGATACGCGCTGAAAACACGCCAACGCCAGGCTGCTAAGCCCTGAGCGCAACAGCCTCGCAAGTTCCGTACAACCTGTACAGATTTAGGGACACCCAGCCAACACCTCAGTCCTCCGGCAGCTGAGTACGGGCCCCCCGCTGCCCCTTGATCGCACCACGCTGCTTCTTGGCCGCCAGACGCCGCTGCACTGAACCACGGGTGGGCCGAGTCGCCCGACGCGGTGGTGGTGGCGGCTTGATCGCCTCCTGCAGCAGCTCCACTAGGCGCCGCTGGGCCGCCACCCGGTTTTGCCATTGGGAGCGGTGCTCACTGGCCGCAATCACCACACAACCTTCCACCAGCTTTCCCTCCAGTCGCCCCAGGGCCCGGGCCTTGATCGTGGGCGGCAGCGCCGCAGAGGCCGCCAGATCAAACACCAGCTCCACCCGTGAATCGGTGGTGTTCACGTTTTGGCCGCCGGGGCCGGAGGAGCGAGAAAAACGCCAGGCCAGCTCGGCGGCGCCGATCACCAGCGCTGGGGTCAGCCGCAGATCCGCCGTGGGTCGCAGGGGAGCCATGGATTCAGGGCAGCCAGGAAATCAGGGGAGCCAGGAAATGAGCCTGTCACGGCCAACACACCGGCGATGCGCAAGGCTGGAGACTGCGAAATTTTGGCAATGGGCTGGATCGACGAGGTCTTCGACGGCGTGCGCTACGGCCTGGAGGGCACGGTGGTCGCCGAACAGGATTCAGCCTTCCAGAAGGTGACGATCATCGACAGCCAGCGCTACGGCAAGGGCCTGCTGCTCGATGGCTGCTGGATGACTGCCGAGCGCCAGGAGCGGCACTACCACGAGGCGATCGTGCATCCGGCACTTTGCAGCGCGGCGAGCATCGAGCGGGTGCTGGTGATCGGCGGCGGCGATGGTGGCACCGCCCGCGAGTGCCTGCGCCACGCCGGCGTGCAGCACCTCGACCTGGTGGAGATCGACGGCCTGGTGGTGGAGTGGAGCCAGCAGTACCTGCCCAGCATCGGCGGCGGCTGCTGGATTGACCCCCGCTTCCACCTCACCGTTGGCGACGGCATCGCCTGGGCCGCCAATGCCCCTGAAGCCAGCTACGACGTGGTGATCGTGGATGGCTCAGACCCCGCCGGCCCGGCCGAGGGCCTGTTCAACCGCGCCTTCTTCGAGCACTGCCGCCGCATCCTGCGGCCCGGCGGCGTGTTCGCCACCCAGAGCGAATCACCCGAGGCCTTCCGCCAGGTGCATATCGACACGGTGAAGCTGATCCGTGAGGTGTTCGGCCACGCCGATCCGCTGTATGGCTGGGTGCCCATGTATCCCAGCGGCTGGTGGAGCTGGACGTTCGCCGCCACAGACGGCCGTCGCTATTTGCAGCCGGATCCCGCCCGCGCCGCGGCCGTCGACTGTGGCTGTGAGATCTGGTCCCCCCGCTGGCAGCGCGGCGCCTTTGATGCTGTGCCCGCCGCCATCGAGCGGGAGCTGGGCTGATGTTTGAAACGGATCTCTTTGACCAAGACGGCGCCATTTACATGGGCAGCCAGCGCGACCCCGCCGGCTGCCGGGTGGGTCTGTTCGGCGTGCCCTACGACGGCACCACCTCCTTCCGCCCCGGCACCCGCTTCGGGCCGGCGGCAATCCGCGAGGTGAGCAGCGGCCTGGAGAGCTACTGCCCCCAGCTCGATCGCGACTTGGAGGAGCTGGCCATCGCCGACCTCGGCGCGGTGGAGATCCCCTTCGGCGCCCCCGAGCCGGTGGTGGCGGCCGTGAAGGCCGCCACCGAAGCCGTTCTGGCCCTGGGGCTGAAGCCCCTGATGCTGGGTGGCGAGCACTCGATCAGCTCCGGCGCAGTGGCGGCCGTGGCGGCCCGGCACCCCGATCTGGTGCTGGTGCAGCTCGATGCCCACGCCGACCTGCGCCAGGAATGGCTCGGCGCCCACCACAGCCATGCCTGCGCCATGCGCCGCTGCCTGGAGGTGCTGCCCAGCCAGCAGCTGCTGCAGATCGCCATCCGCAGCGGCACCCGCGAAGAATTCAGCGAGTTGAGGAGCAGCGGCCGCCTGGTGGCCATTGAGCGGATGGCCGAAAGCCTGAAACCCCTGCGCGGCAAGCCCCTCTATCTCACAGTGGATCTGGATTGGTTTGATCCAGCGGTGATGGCCGGCACCGGCACCCCGGAGCCCGGCGGCTTCCTCTGGCGGGATTTCGCAGCCCTAGTGGAGGAGCTGCGCCACCACAACCTGGTGGCCGCCGATGTGGTGGAGCTGGCGCCGATGCTGGATGCCACCGGCGTGAGCAGCGTGCTGGCCGCCAAGGTGGTGCGCAGCCTGCTGTTTCTGCTCGACCGTTAATGCCGAAAGCCGATCAGTAGCAGCAGGTGCCGCTGGTGCGCTGCTCACGCAGGCGCTCGTGCTGCTGGCTGATCAGCAACACCGCCAGAGTCGGGTGGTTGTGCAGCAGGTTGAGGAAGCGCAGGCGATCGAGCCGCAGGATCTCAACAGGGGTACGGGCCACGGCTTCGTTGCGATAAATGCCGTCGCGCCAAAGGATGTCTTGATAGCTAAACAGCTCTCCGGGGCGATAGCAAAGCCTCTCGCCGCTCTCGCCTATCACTTCAATGATGCCGCGGCGCATCCCATAAATCGAGTCGGCCCGGGAGCCCCTGGAAAACACCTTGGAGCCGGTGGGCAGGGTGAGAACTTCGCAATCCACTTGAGCCGCCAGCAGCTCCAGCGAAGTCGTGATCGTTACCGAAGCAACCATGCTCCTCCACCCCCTAATCGAAACCACATGCCCTTAATAGAGCTATACCGCCCCGGGCGCCTAGCTATGGCGAGCACAAAAGCCAAATAGGCCCCAAAACCGGGACAAATTACGGATTTGCTTTAGCTTTTGCCAAAGGCTGATTCAAGGCTGAGCTGCTGGTTCGGCTGGGCTGGTGCTGGTGTCCCCCCAGCTGCTGGCGCCGCATTAATCGCAGGCAGCCGCGGCGGCCGGGCCGTCCAGTGGTGGCACCACAGCTCCAGCGCCAATTCGGGATGGATCGGCAACTGGCGCAGCTGACACCAGCCGAATTCAGCGCCACTGGGTGGGGCGCAATGGCGGCAGCTGCGGCAGCAAGGGCGCTGACCCATCCAAGGGAGAGATCTGGTCTCTTAAGTTATGGACGTTTGGTCAAAGTGGTATCGAATACAGCGAATCTTCCAGGTTCCTTATTGATTCCGCAGGCCTGCATAGGATCCGGCCATGGGTTTAATCCGCACCCCTCTGTTTGAAGCCGCCCAAACCGCGGGTGGCCGGATGGTGCCCTTTGCCGGCTGGGAGATGG
>NZ_JAGQCR010000214.1:0-5377 GCF_024346295.1 Cyanobium sp. BA20m-14 | reverse complement strand
CTCGCTGGCAAAAACCCTGAACCCCTGCTGAGCTTCCCCAGCGGTGCCCTGGTGCACTTCGCCGTGAGCTGCCGGGAGGTACGCATGACAACGAAGTTGGCAGGGCCGGCCACCGTGTTCCTGCCCTTCAACAAAGGCAGTGACCCCGGCGGCAAGAACTGCGGTAAGGGCAACCCCGTGCCTAATGGCCCCGGCTACCCCACCGACTACCTGTGGCAGGAGGTGTGGGAGCGGGAGAGCTGGCTTGAAATCCTCGGCCGCTATTGCATTGCCGAGAGGAACAAGAAGAAGCAGATCACGCGTGTGCTCTTCCCTCGCTACCACCAGCTTGTTGTCACCCGGCTGCTCCAAGAGGCAGTGAGGAATGAAGGACCAGGGCAGAAGTACCTGATTCAGCACTCGGCCGGCTCTGGCAAGACCAACTCCATTGCCTGGACCGCCCACTTCTTTTCGGAGCTCCATGACGCCGATGACAGGAAGGTCTTCGATTCGGTGCTGGTGGTCAGTGATAGAAACGTCATCGACACCCAGCTGCAGGAAGCCCTCGAATCGTTTGAGCGCAAGAAGGGCGTGGTCGCTTCCATCACAACGGACAAGGGCATAAAAAGTGACCAGCTGGCAGCGGCCCTAGGCGGGGACAAGAAGGTGGTGGTCTGCACCATCCAGACCTTCCCGGCCTTGATGAACAAGATGCAGGAGATGACGCTTAAGGGCGGCAAGCGGTTTGCTGTCATTGCCGACGAGGCCCACAGCTCCCAGACCGGCCAGGCCGCCGAAAAGCTCAAGAAGGTGCTCAGCGCCTCAGACGTTGCAGACCAGAGCGACGGCGCTGAAGTCTCCATCGAGGACGTACTGGCGGCCCAGATGGCGGAGCGGGTGAAGGAAGACGGCATTACCTACGTCGCCTTCACTGCCACGCCAAAGGCCAAGACCATGGAGCTGTTCGGCCGGCGACCCAACCCCCATGAACCAGCTGGAGAGGGGAACCTGCCGGAGCCATTCCACGTCTACTCCATGCGGCAGGCCATAGAAGAGGAGTTCATCCTTGATGTCCTGCAGAACTACATCTCCTACTCATTGGCCTTCCGTCTGGCTCAAGACGGGCGGGGTTTGGCGGATGAGGAAGTGGAGCAGAGCGCAGCCAAGAAGAAGCTCATGGGCTGGGTGAAGCTGCACCCCCACAACATTGCCCAGAAGGTCGAGATCATCGTCGAGCACTTCCGTCAGTTCGTCTGGCCACTGCTCGATGGCAAAGCTAAGGCGATGGTTGTGGTGGGATCGAGGAAGGAGGCAGTGCGCTGGAAGCTGGCCATCGACAAGTACATCAAGGCAAAGGGCTACCAACTGGGCACCCTGGTGGCCTTTAGCGGTGACGTTGACGACAAGGAGTCAGGCCCTGATCCTTTCAACGAGAAGAGCAGCAGCTTGAACCCAGGCCTTAAAAGCGACATCCGTGAGGCATTCAAGGGCGAGGATTACCAAATACTGCTGGTGGCCAATAAGTTCCAGACTGGCTTTGATCAGCCGTTGCTCTGCGGCATGTACGTGGACCGCCGGCTATCTGGCATACAGGCCGTGCAAACCCTCTCACGCCTGAACCGCTGTTTTCCTGGCAAGGAAACCACCTATGTCGTGGACTTTGCCAATGAGCCAAACGACATCCTGAATGCGTTTAAGGCCTACTACCAGACCGCTGAGCTGGCAGAAGCAACAGACCCAAATCTGATTCTTAGCCTCAAGGCCAAGCTAGATAGCCAGAACCACTACGACGAATTCGAGGTTGATCGGGTGGTGAAGGTACTGCTCGCCCCTAACAGCAAGCAGAGTGAACTGATCGGAGCACTGGAGCCTATTGCCCAAAGGCTTATGCACGCCTTCAGGGAAGCACGCCTGGCTAAGCGCAATGCAGAAGATGCCGGCGAACCTGACGGGGTTGATAAGGCTAAGGATGAACTTGACGCCCTCTCCCTGTTCAGAAGCGACATGGGCACCTACGTGCGCTTCTATATCTTCCTGTCGCAGATCTACGACTACGGCAATACCAGCTTGGAGAAGCGAGCCATGTTCTACAAGCGGCTGCTACCGCTGTTGGAGTTCGAGCGAGAGGTGCCAACTGTTGACCTAAGCAAGGTCGTCCTGACGCACCACACGCTCAGGAACAAGGGACAATCAAAGCTTGACCTTAAACATGGAGAAGTAGTTCAACTTCCAGGTCTTGCCCCAGGTGGTGGTTCCGTACAGGACAAGGAGAAGGCCTTGCTAGCGGCAATCATCGACAAGCTGAACGACCTATTTACAGGCGAACTCAGCGACGAAGACAAGGTGATCTATGTGCGCTCGGTGATCCGTAGCAAGTTGCTGGAATCACCCACCCTGCAGCAGCAGGCCTCTGCCAACAGCAAAGAACAATTTGGCTCGTCTCCCGATCTTGGTAGTGCCTTGATGGACGCAATCATCAGCGCTCTAGATGCCCATCAAACGATGAGTAGCCAGGCCCTGGGTTCGCCAACCATTCGAGATGGCATGAAGGAGATCCTGCTGGGCCAGACAGGTCTCTACGAAGAACTGCGTGAACGCGCCGCCGCCGCCTGATCGCCATGGCCACTGATTCAGGCACTATTGCCGTCGCCCAGGCCGCTCAGCAGATCGCTCTGCAGATGCTGGAGGAGCGCGGCCGCGGTGCGGTGCTCGTGGGCGTCGCCCGCGTTGACACAGCTCTGGAGCATCTGCTGCAGGCGGTGATGATGCCCGCTCCAGCCAAGGGCGACGGACTATTCCTGCCGGATCGTCCGCTGGGCTCCCTGGGCGCCAAGGTGGCCCTGGCCCGGCGGCTGGGCTTGATCGATGCGACGGTGGAGCGGGCTCTAAATGCCCTGCGCAAACTGCGCAACGCCTTTGCCCACTCGGCTGAATCAGCCTCCCTTTCCGACCCCGTGCACAGCTCTCGATTAGCGGAGGTCTACGTGCTTGCCCGCGCTACTCCCCTCTGGGTGCCGTTGGAGACGGTGCTATCAGCCCAGCCGCCAACGGCCCATGGTCCATTGGACCAAGCTCTGCGCGACTACATCTTGCTGATCACAATCCTGGTGGCGTTTCTAGAAGCCACTGCGCAGCAGCTCAAGCCGATCCAGCCACCTGTAGTGATGGGGTTTGGCGGTATTACTGCGTTGAACCCCTGAGCAACCTGCCTCGGAAACAGCTCTGATGATTGCTGCACCGGCGGTCCTGTACCGGTTTCTCCATATCCACGCCTCTTGCTCAGCTGGGATTAGGCCCTTGAGCGCTGACGCCAAAGATTGGGATCCTGGCCGCAATGCAGTACTGCCAGTACGACGATGCAACCCTGCTCGGCAACTGGCAAGTAGATGACCCCGTAGGGGAAACGGCCGATCAGGGCACGGCGCGTTCCCCGGTAAGCGATGGGATATGCCACAGGGTTGGAGCGGATGCGCTCAAAAGCCAGACGCACCTCTGTAAGAAATTGCCGGCCGAGGCAAGTTTCCTGGGCTTCGTACCAGCGGGCCGCCGCATAGAGATCGTCCCGGGCTTCTGGGCGGAGCCGCAGCACCATGCTCAGAGGGACTGCTCTATGGCAGCGAGCAATGCATCGGCATCGAGGCCGGTGTCGCCGTCTGTCAAGAAGCTCTCCAACCGCTGATCGATCAGCTGTTTATCGGCGTCTGTGAGCTCAGGGCCGATCTGCTCGGCAGCGATCGAGTCCCAGAGGGTCTGGACCAGCTCCAGCCGTTGTGCCAAAGGCAAGGTCAGAAGGTCATTAACCACAGGCCGTGCCGGCAAAACCGGGTGGCTGGGACCTCTCAACCGTAGCGGGGCCGTTGGGGCTGGTTGCCAACGAGCCGTCAAACACCCACCTAAATCCCTCTTCCAGTCCTCTCGCTGCGTCAAGGATCTAGCCATGCGCCCCGGTGGGGCGTCCTTGTCACATCCCTGCGGCTGTCTGTTGGGGGTGGGGTTCTCTGCCGTCCCCAGATGGCTGCCCCGCTTTCCCCCTCTGCCCTCCGTGCCCGTGATGCCCTGGTGCTCCAGCACCTGCCTCTGGCTGATGCCGTTGCTTCAGCTGCAGCCCGCCGCTTCTTCCCTTTGGTTGAGCGGGAGGATCTGATCCAGGTGGCCAGAGAAGCCCTGCTTCGTTCAGTGCTGCGCTGCAAAGCAGGTGAGCCAGCTGAGCCCTATCTGCGCCGCTGCATCTCAGGTGCCCTGCAGCATCACCTGCGCGATCGGGTGCGGCTGGTGCGCATTCCACGCCGGCTGCATGAGCAAGGTCAGTGTCCTTTGGGTCCCAAAGCAATTCCATTGGACCTGGAGGTCTTTGATCGCTCAGGGCTTTTTGGCGTGGTTGTCCATGCGGTTAATCACCTCAACAAACCACGCTTGTGAAAGATCTAATCAGTCCTGACCGTCGGAGAAGACTGGCCCTGGTTGGGTTGCTGCTGCTGGCGGTAGGTCTGCCAAGGCAAGGCAGGGGCAGGGGTCAAAAAGAAGGAGAAGGACATCACCCATCACGGCTGTGGTGTTGCGGGCGCCCCGTCCGGGCTGCGCTCGCTTTCCCTATTGCCAGCAGCCGATCCCACTGCTGGCCAGCAACGCCAGTGGGCGTGCCGGTTCGCGTCAGGATGGAAAACCCTGGTGCCTGGGCCATGGCAGATATCACCGCTGTTACTGGTGCCGGCCTGGCCGCAGGAGCCGCCGCCGCTGCCAAGGTCCGAAAGGGTCTGGATCGCACCACCAAGGTCCTGGCGGTGGCTGCCGGCACGGTTGCGGCCTCGCTCAGCGAGCTCAACAACTTCGGGGTTGACCCCCAGCTCATCAGCCGCATCACATCTGCGGCCTCCAACCACGGCGTGGCTGCAGCAGATCTGCTGGCCAAGCTGCCCGGGGAGCTGGAGCACTACGGCACTGCAGCGGTTGATGGCTTTCTCAAGGGGGGCGATGCCCTCGGCAAGCACTGGTCCCACATCGAAAGCCGTTTCAACTCCCCCCACCTGGCCGCCGATGCGGCCAATGGCATCTGGGAGGACGGCTCGGTCAACATCAGCCGCGGCGCCAGCGACATGAGCTGGCTGGAGCGACTCCGGGCCAGCACGGACAACCATCTCGATGGACTGATCGCCGCAGCTCAGACCCCTGAGTTTTGGCAGCGCACCCTCGGCAATGCCGTGGAGGCCAGCGCCTATTCAGCAGCGATCACCGCGGTGGATCAACTGCTGGTGCACCGCGACCTGTTGCTCAACGGCACAGCCGATGAACGCAAAGAGAGGCTCTTGCAGATCCTGCAGACCAGCGGCTTGATGGCTGCTGGAGCACTGCCTGTCTCGGTGTTTCTGGCCGTGGCACTGATGCTCGTGCCTGGCCTGGC
>NZ_JAGQCR010000213.1:0-5397 GCF_024346295.1 Cyanobium sp. BA20m-14 | reverse complement strand
GTAGATGCGGGGCGGCAAACCGCTCGCTCATCTGAACTTAACACCAATTCACATCTTCCGGCCAACTTGGAGGCTCAATTGGGCAGCACCAGGACTTATGGCACCGACAAGCCCGGCTGATCACCCCCTATCCGGTGGTCGATGCACAAGGTCCGGCACGGAGATCCCGTCTTGGTGGTTTTCGGAGACAGCCGCCACCGGGACCCTGGTGCCGCGGAGGTGCTCATTCACCCAACAGGTGGCAGCGGCTGCCGCAGCACTGCTGTGTTCTCTGGCGCTAGCTCCATCTTCCTGAGCGCTGCTCGGCTATTCCCTTAGCAGCCTTCCCTTGGAAGCCCCGTTTCGTCCTGCGGCGCAACCCGTAGGGGCCAGTGCTTGATCTGGCGCACCTTGGAGTGCGTGGATAGACGTTCTTGGGTAGCCGCACCGCAAGGTAGGGCCAGCAAAGCCGATGACGCCTGAACTCGCAACTGCGTACTTGAGGGACTCCTGCTGCTCCATGAGGAGCTGTCACAGGATCCTGAGTCGCCTTGGTACGTGGGCACACCAGACCAGACGCAGGTGCTGCATGACGAGTTCTGGATCTTGGCTGGAGAGCTCTACCCCCGCTCCAGCGCTGCCTTGGTAGATGCCTGGTACCGAGCTGGTCGCTCGTCTTTATTACCGGTGAACTGCACCGGCGAGCTGTTCAGCAGCCGGCACCTCCAGCTGGGGGGTTGATTAGGTCTGCTCAGGCAGAGGGTGATGCAGCAACTAAAAATTGAGGCTTTGAGCCGTTAGAAGTAAGAGCAAGGAGCGGCGGATAGGGCAGCTGCTTATGTGACGATTCTTGTTCGCAATCCGCGGGCAACGGGGATTCCACCTATTTTTTGCCCCATCTTGCGGCGCTTGGTGTGTCTTGACCCCAGAACGTCGTACCCATACCATCCGAATACTGATCGCCGATGACGAGGCGAACATCAGGCGCATATTGGAAACGAGGCTGCGTCTAGCTGGCTTTGAGGTGGCTGCGGCGGTAGATGGTATGCAGGCGCTTGAACTCTTCCGCAGCTTTGAGCCGGATGCACTTGTTCTTGACGTGATGATGCCAGAGCTTGATGGTTTCGCTGTGACCGAGAGGATCCGTGCTCAATCAGAAGTGCCGATTATTTTGCTCACTTCATTGAGTGATGTGGGCGACCGCCTCACTGGACTCAAGCTTGGTGCCGATGACTACATACTCAAGCCATTTAGCCCAAAAGAGCTTGAGCTACGTATTCGCTGTGTGCTGAGAAGAAGCTCTCCATTGCTTCTCAGCGGCAAGCAAATAAATAATGGCGCTGAGCTAAAGCCTGCAAGCACTCATTGGATGATTGTAGGGAATTTCAGGGTTGATCTAACGCGCCGCAAAGCCTATCGCGGTGATGAGCGCATCCGTCTAACGGGAATGGAATTCAGCCTGCTAGAGCTATTGATTAACCGAGCGGGTGAGCCAGTCAGCCGGCTGGACATCCTCGAGCAGGTTTGGGGGTATAGGCCCACAAAATCTAATGACAGTCGTGTAGTAGACGTTCACATATCACGACTGCGCGCAAAAGTGGAGGAGGACGTAGAGGTTCCCGAGCTTATTCTTACAACGCGAGGCAAAGGCTACATGTTTCGGCGTTGCAGCCAGGAAGAAATGTCTCTCAAAGTATGAGCCCATGCTCGTGATCTCTCCACAAAGCAGTCAGGACTGGCCCCGGCAGCACCCCCTAAAGTCAACGTATAAGGCCAAAATATTTCAAGAGGTCTTGTTGCAAGCGGCGATGCAAAGGTGTGACATTGACCATATTTTTTGGAAGTGAATTCAATTCAATTCCAGACTTTTCTGCCTCCTTGCGAACCTGCCTCAAGACAGGTATCAGAAGCAAGGCCATCACAAGCGACATCAGCAGCAGCGCCGGAAGAACGCTGATGGTCATGGCAACAAAAACGGTCCCGGCCAGCATTTGACTGGCCAGCACCAGCCACTTCGGTTTGCTTTTGCCGGATAGCTGTTTCATGGCCTCATCTTGATAGCGCTTCCGGCTCGCCGGGCCCCTGCTTTGGTCCGCGAAACAATCCATCTAGGTAGTGCTTGACCACTGCGGGCTGCATCAGCCTGTACTGATCCCATTGCGGGTGATCGTCGATGAATACCGCCATAGCCTGAAATAGATCCTCTGGGAACTGGTTTTCCACACTCACCCCAGCAGCAAGGGCATAGATCAAAAGCTGAGTGAAGATCACTACCGCCAGGGTCTTAAAGACAAAGCGCTCACGATCAAAGGATGGGCTACCAGTTCTTCCAGCCGTAGTGCTGCCCTGCGTCGTTGCTGTTGGCGGTGTAAGCACCTGCCACCAGATCAGCTTCACCGTTGGGGTCGTTATGAATGGCGACCGGCCGTCCCAGGTTGATATGCAGCGCCAGGGCTGCTCGATCACATTGGTCGCAAAGTGGCCGTAAGCCCCGGGTAGCGCAAGGCCGATAGCTGGGCCTCTGCACTTGTGCTGTCGCCGTATTTGGCTCGGATTAACGTTGTATTCATCGTCGGAGCAGGCCTTGCCCCAGCGGTAGCCGGTGCCAGATGCCTTGTCATCCTGGTGCAGGCGGGGCGCACTGCGTCGCACCGAGAGGTGCGCCACCAGGGTGGGGCCTCGGTAAGGACCGCCGGGTCCGCAGCAACGACGTCGAGCCGCAACTGAATCAATTCACTCAAGTTGCTGGGGCTCAGCCTTCCAGGCATAACTGAACTGGCACCAGCGTTCAGCTCAGCAGGGTTTTGCCGTCGAGACGACGGATCGCCACGACCCCGGGCCTGGGCGGCCTGGCGGGTACCCCAGACGGCCAGTTAGATCCGAGCGGCACCCAGCGCAGCTGCTCGAAGCGTTGACCGTTTCGATCGACCAGGCTGTGGGCTTGGGCTTCCACCTCCTTGCCTTGGCGCACACCCTGGCCCTCGCCTGGGTGCTGCACCGCAAGAAACAGCGTGCGGCCCTCGCTATCGAAGCAGGGCCCGCATAGCTCACACCCCACCGGACCGATCGCAAAGCAGAGGGCCTGTCCCGCCATTGCACCTTCGCGCGGCAGCAGCCAGCAGCTGTTGTTGCCGAACACATCGAGGTCGGCATCCCCAGAGCGATCGGTCACCAGCCAGAGGTTGCCGGATGGGTCGAAGGCGAGGTTGTCGGGATGGCTAAAACCGAGCCCGCCCTCCCAGGGCAGGCCGCCAGCGGCCACCATCCGCCAGCGGAAGCGGGCGCCTCGGCCAGCGCCGCCATCGCTCAGGCGCATCACCCAACCGTGGAGCCAGAGGGATTCGCCTTTGGGGCCGCGGAAGACCGCCGGATCACTGCAGCCGCTGTCATCACGGCCTGCCGCCGTGAAAGCGATCAGCAGGTCGCCGTTGATCGGGTCGATATCGGTGTCTTCTGGCCTGGGGCAGGCGGTGGCACCAGCAGCGTTGGCGGCTAGATGGGCATCAATCAAGATCGCCCCCTGCTGCCGCAGCTGCGCCTGCACGTCATCGCCGCCCAACGGGTAAAGATCGCCAAGTTTTTTGTAGCGGCTGCGGTAGGCCTGCAGTGCGGAATCGCTGCTGAGCGCTTCACTGCCGCTGCGCTGGCGGTCGCTGTGGGGCAAAACGACCGGTTGCTCCCAGCCAAAGCGCTCGTAATGACTGGGGGGTTGCGGCTGCACCTCCGTGGTGGCCTCCAGGGCAATCCAGGTGCCGCTGCCTTCTGCGTTGAAACGGGCCACCTCCAGGCGCCCGGCTGCAAACAGCTGCGAATTGGTGCGATCGACCGGGTCTTGCACGAGCCCCTCACTGACAAAGCGGTAAAAGTGGCCGCCATGGCGATCGCAACCCGAATACACCACCAGCGGCTCCCCGGACCGCGCCACAACGGCAACGGCTTCGTGGCGAAAGCGGCCCAGAAGACTGTGCTTAACCGCGGGTTTGCTTGGCTCGCGGGGATCAAATTCCACCATCCAGCCGTACTTGTTGCCGGCCAGCCCGAAGGGATTGCCGAGCCCGTCGAGGCGTGAACCATCCCAGCGGAACGGGCGCTTCTCGGGGGAAGCCGCCGAGCCATCGGCATAGACGGCCTCGGGTACCTGCGACTGAAAGTTTTCCTCAGCGCTCAGCACGGTGCCCCAGGGGGTGGTGCCGCCAGCGCAATTGGCAAAGGTGCCGATGATCCGATCACCCAGGCCGTCGCGGTAGCCAAGCGGCTGGCTGTGGCGAAACACCGCCGCCGCCGGACCGCTGCAGCGCAGTGCCTGCTCCTGCTGGCTGAGCCCGCTTAGCCCATCGATGCGCCGCTCATAGCGACTGCCGCCGAGGCGGCGCCAGCCTGAGCTCCCCTGCTCAAGCTCGAGCACGCCGATGCCGAGATCAGCCATGGCAGCACGGGCCACGGCCTCGATCAGCGAACGCAGCGGGTCGTTCGCAGCCAGGCTGGCCACATCCACGCTGCCGCCGCGGCTGGCCAGGGACTGCTGCAAAGGCTCCAGCGGCAGAGTGGTGCCCACGGCTTCTGAAAAACCTGCCGACCAGGTCTGCGGGCTTATGTATTCGAAGTTGATACTCAACAAGGCCTTCCCGCTAGGTAGGGCCTGAAATGCCAGGTAGTCGTTGTTGAAGCCAAAGCGACCCGTGGCGAGAAGATCCCCCCAGACAGCGATCAGCTCGGCGCGATAGCCCTCGGGAACCAGCAGTTTGTCGTCGACGTTGAACGTTCGATAGATGCGCCGTTGGTCTGCCGCATTCAGCCCGTCAGCAGGCAAGGGCAGAGGTGCACGCACGGGCACAAAGGGCAGGGCAGCATCCCCTGCCGTGCCACGGCTGCGCACCTCAAGCTGCGGCAGCAGCATGGCAGCGGCGCTGCTGCCAGCACCGATGCCCAGTAATTCGAGCAGCTGGCGGCGTTTGAGCGCGGAGCGATTCATTGCTGTTTCATTGCTGGGGTTGCGCTGAGCAGCCCGGCAGCTGGCGCGGCGCCAGCCGGGCAAGGTGTGAGCGGTGCAGGGGATTGAAGTTGTCGTCGGTCGCCAGCAGCAAGCTTGGTCGGCCATCGCCAAGGGGCGGAGCCGCCAGCAACACTTCCCAGTTATCTGGAGCAAGACCGAGCTGCAGCAGATTCCAGCTGATCAGTGGTGCCACGGGGGGGACTTCAGCGTTGCTGGTGGCGTTGGTTGTGATGGCGCTGGCGGGATACAGCACAAGTCGCGCCTGCCACTGATCGGGTGCCGTAAACCGTCGCCACAAACCGAGCAGTCCCTGCTTGCTGGCCAGCAGATCGGTGAGCCCCCAACCTCCAGGTGGCAGGGCCAAGGGGCGCAGCTCTGCAGGTTGCAAGGCGCCGCTGGCATCGGGCGCCCAGCGCAGCAGCCGT
>NZ_JAGQCR010000212.1:0-5459 GCF_024346295.1 Cyanobium sp. BA20m-14 | reverse complement strand
TATCAGAGGGTGGTCATCACGTTCCGGCTGAAAAGGTGATCAGCCGTATCCCCCGACTGCTCAAAAATGTAAAGGCTTCATTGCCCCTTTGCGATCAAGTGCGTCTTGTTGATAATTCCTCTGCTGATAATCCGTTTTTGCCTGTAGCCACAATCATTGCTGGCCTTGAGCAGCGCTACCAAGATCCACTCCCGGATTGGGCCCTCGATCTGCTTAGGCCCTTGGGGGTGCCTCCTTCAGCATGAAGCCCACGCCGCGCACCGTCTGCATCAGGGTGGGTTGGCCCTCTCTCTCTAGCTTGCGGCGCAGCGCCCGTATATAGACATCAAGCACGTTGTCGTCGCCTACCCATTGTTCGCCCCACACCGCGTTGAGGATCGCTTCGCGGCTATGCACCTGATTGGGCTGACGCAGTAACAGGTGCAACAGCTCAAATTCCCTGCCGGTGAGGGTGATGCTTTCGCCGCCCCGGCTCACCTCCCGGCTGGCCGCAGTGAGCTGCAGATCCGCTAGCTGCAGTATTTCCGGCTCGCTGCTGGATTTGCTGGTGCTGCGCAGCCGTGCCCGTCCCCGGGCCAGCAGCTCCTCGATTGAAAAGGGTTTGGTGAGGTAGTCGTCGGCGCCGGCATCGAGCGCCTCCACCCGTTCGCGCACGTCGTCGCGGGCGGTGAGCATCAGCACCGGCGTGTGATCATCGCTGCCCCGCAAGCGCCGGCAGATCTCCACACCGCTGAAATCCGGCAGGGTCCAATCCAGCAGCAGCAGGTCCCAGGATTCGGCGCGGATCAACCCCAGGGCCTGCTGGCCGCTGGCCGCCTCCGTGCAGGCTTAGCCCTCGATCTCCAGCTCGGTGCGCAGAAACATCCGCAGCTCCGGGTCGTCGTCGACGATCAGTAGGCGGGGGCTGGGTATGAGTTTCACGGCAGCACCTTGGAGGCAAGTCCCTCAAGGCGCTGAT
This sequence comes from Cyanobium sp. BA20m-14, assembly GCF_024346295.1. Classification (NCBI taxonomy): domain Bacteria; kingdom Bacillati; phylum Cyanobacteriota; class Cyanophyceae; order Synechococcales; family Prochlorococcaceae; genus Cyanobium; species Cyanobium sp. BA20m-14. The sequence goes on along the minus strand of NZ_JAGQCR010000212.1, from coordinate 4,501 downwards.
CAGCCGTTAATAGCTGGGCTGCCTCTCGCCTGGCTAGGGCAAGGTAAAGACAATCGTAGACAGGATGGTCGAGGTGGCAGGCCAGTGCCAGTGCCTCCACCTGTAGGTGGCGATCCGGTTCGATTTGATCCACCAGATCGCGGGCATCCGCCAGCAGGGCCTGCGGATCAATTCCGTTGAGGTTGCCGCCGCGCTGCAGTTTCCACAAGGTGTTGGCTACTTCGCTCAACATCAACTCTGGTGCCAGGACCAGCGGGGCCTGTTTGAGTTGATCCAGCCACTTGGACCCCACCGGATCGCCCGTTATCACCCGGATCGCTGCAGAGGCATCCAGCACACAAGTCGGCATGGCGTCCATTAGCGCTCCCGGTCGGCCCGGACCAGATCTTCCGGGGACTGGGACCACTTCAGGGGCGGGCTCTGTGACCAGCGTTGTTCGATGCGCTCCAGGGCCGCTCGGCGCCGTAGACGGGGATCTCCGCCCGCCTGGGTTTCCAGGTCGGACAAGGCCTGCTGGCTGAGGCTGCGTTTGTGGGCCCGGGCACGCCGCTGCAGCAGCCGATGCAGTGGTTCGGGCAGGTCGCGAATCTGAAGCGACGGCATCGTCATCGTGTCGGGCTCGGTAAACACTTTAATGCAAGCGCATGCGTTATGCATGCACTTGCTTGGGCTCTCCAGCTACTGGCTGGCGCGTTCAGGGGCATGACCTGCCAAGCCTGCGGTGTCCGTGGCAATCAGCTCGAGGCTGGCCTGCCCGCCTGCCACGGCAACGGTGGTGAGGCGTTGGTCGAGGCTGGCCAGCACCCCTCCCTGTTGCACCGCCAGAGCTAGGAGATAGGTGTCGGTGATCTGGCCCGAGTCCACCAGGGCCCGGGGGTTGACATGGCTAAGGCCCAGCAGGCTCGGGGCGTCTGCCCAGAACCGGTGCTGCGGATGGCCAACCAGCTCCTCCAGGATCCGGCTCACCACCGCCGGCGATCCCGGGGAATTCGGGTAGCGGGGATGCCCCACGATCCGCAGGACTGCGTTCTGGGTGATCACACAACTGGCCCAGGGAGCTTCGCCCCGGCTGGAAAACCAGCGGTGGCAGCTCTCGTGGTGCACATGCCTTGGGTCGATTAAGGCGATTAGCACGTTGGCATCGAGCAGGGCAACAGGGATCACTCCCCGTCCTCCCGCAGGCTGTTGACGAGCTCAAGATCCACGGGGCCTCCGCTGGGTTGCAGGGGCAGCAACGGAAACCCATTGCGCTGCTCCGGCGGCGGGCTGCCGGGATCTGCTGGCCCTGGGGTGGTTAGGGCGCGGCGTAGCAAGTCGCTGATCACGTTCCCGATGGGTTGGCGCTGTTCGCGAGCCAGCACCCGTGCTGCTGAGAGCACGTCGTCATCCAGCCGCAGGGTGGTGCGCATCTGGTGTGAGGCATCAATCATCAACCTTAGCCGCGATCTTCAGCCTCGTTCTCAGCCCACCAATTTGTGCAGCTGGGCTGCGACCCCATCGCGATCGGGCGGGGCCATGTGTCCCAGGGTCTTCAGGATCAGGCGTTCATCCAGCGTGAACACCTTGAAGCGCACCAGGCAGGGCTGGGGCAGGCCGGCGGCCTGGTGGTGTTGGATCCTCCAATCCAGGGGTCACGCGGATTGTTTGGCCGACGTCACCATCGCCAGCAGCACGTGGCCTGAGGCGCGCTGGAAGTCGGGTGAAGACAGCACCACCGCCGGTCGCCGCTTCTGGGTGGCGCGATCCGTGAAGGGGAACGGCACCAGAACCAGCGAATGACGTTCCAACGGCTTCATAGCCCGGCGAAGGCTTCCTCATCCGCTGGGCTGCTCCACTCCTGCAGGCTGGCATCGAGGCTGCGTAAGTAGGCCAGGTCGAGTGGAGCAATTGCCCGCACGCGGACCGAGCCATCTTCCATCTCCCAGCTGAGTTGATCCGCCTGCCGCAGCCCCAAGGCTTCACGCACCGCCTTGGGTACGGTCACTTGCCCCTTGGCCGTATGGGTTGCGACCTCCATCACCCTCTCACCAATGCCCTCGGTATCCCACCCTAGGGCTGAGGTCTCCTTTCGGTAAGGAAGCCTTTCGGCTCGCATGGTCAGCTGGGCATGCTTGCTGGCATGCCAGTAAACTGGCTTTTGTGGCTGCTGAGGGCGTCGACCGTGAAAACCACCATCGATCTGCCAGACACACTGCTGCATCAGGCCAGGCAGCGCGCCTTGCATGAAGGTCGCCCCTTTAAAGACCTGGTTGCCGAGTTCATTCGCCAGGGATTGAGCCAGGTGGGTGCCAAGCCAGCAACCCGGCCAGGCAGTCCACTTGAGTTGGCGGCCGATGGCCTGCCGGTGTTCCGCCGCGATCCAGCTGTGGCGCCGCAAATCCCCTCGCTGCAGGAGCTTCTGGAGCTCGAGCACACCACCCTGGCGGCGGAGGACCAGCAGCGTGCCGGCTTCCCTGGTTGACACCAACGTGTGGTTGGCCGCCACTTTTGAAGGCCATCCCTGTCATCAAAGCGCCCGTCAGGAGCTCTTGGCTGCCACACCCGCCGATCCTTGGCTGTGGTGCCGGGCCACGCAGCAGAGTTTTTTGCGCCTAGCCAGCACCGCGGCCGTGTTTCGCTCGTGCGGAGTGGAACGAGCTACCAATGCCGATGCCATGGCAGCACTTGAGCAGTGGTTGGTGCTTCGGCAGGTGGCGTTTGTGGAGGAGCCGCCCGGGGTGATGGCCCACTGGGCCAGGTTGGCCGCTGTCGATCAGGTGGCCCCCAAGCGCTGGATGGATGCCTATCTGGCTGCCGTGGCCATTGCGGGCGGCTGGTGTTTGATCAGCTTCGATCGCGATTTCCGCAGCTTTCAGCCCCAGGGATTGGATCTGTGGCTGTTGCCTCACGCCGCCTAGCTGCGTAAGGTCGCGCCATGCTCCTATCGCTGCGCCGCGCCCCCAGCCTCTCGGCCCGCATGGCCCGCTGGGGGTTGGTGATCGTGGTGGCCTACGCCCTGGTGGCCCTGCTCACGCCGCTGCTGGTGCATGCCGGCTGGCTGGCCGATCCCAACTCCGGCTTGCAAAATCCGATCTACGCCCAGCCCTCGCTGAGCCACTGGTGCGGCACCGATCGTTTGGGCCGCGACGTGTGCGTGCGCACCCTGGCCGGCAGTGGCGTGGCCCTGCAGGTGGTGCTGCTGGCCCTGGTGATCGCCCTGCTGATCGGTGTGCCGCTTGGCATGGTGAGCGGCTACTTGGGCGGCTGGGTGGATCGGGTGCTGGTGCTGCTGATGGACACCCTCTACACCCTGCCGGTGCTGCTGCTCTCGGTTGTGCTGGCCTTCCTGCTGGGCCGGGGCCTGCCCAATGCCGCCGCCGCCCTTTGCGTCGTCTACATCCCCCAATACTTCCGGGTGGTGCGCAACCAAACCGCCCAGGTGAAGGCCGAGTTGTTTGTGGAGGCGGCCCAGTCGCTTGGCGCCGGCCCGATCTGGATCCTGCGCCGCTACCTGCTGCGCAACGTGATCACCTCGGTGCCGGTGCTGCTCACCCTCAACGCCGCCGATGCCGTGCTGGTGCTCGGTGGCCTCGGCTTTCTTGGCCTGGGCCTGCCCGAAACCATCCCCGAGTGGGGCGGCGACCTGCAGCAGGCCCTCACCGCCGTGCCCACCGGCATCTGGTGGACCGCCCTCTACCCGGGCCTGGCCATGTTTGTGCTGGTGCTGGGGCTGTCGTTTTTAGGTGAAGGCCTCGAGACCTGGCTCAGCGGTGGCAGCGCCCAGCGGACGGGATCCTGAAGCCCAGATCTTGAAAGCCCAGAGCAGAAGCCTGGCTCCTTCAGGGGCGCAGCTGCCTAAGCCAGGCTTCCAGCGGTTCACAGCGGATGCCATCGATCAGCAGCGGTTCTGGGCAAAAGGAGAGCAGCAAGCGCTCTGCCTCCGGGTAGTCCTCGCCGAAGGCCCGCAGCGCCTTGAGGTCGCTCCGATCGATGCGCCTGCTGTGTTTCACCTCGATTGCCATAAACAGGTCTGGGCCATACACAACGAAATCCACCTCCAATCCAGATCGGGTGCGCCAGAAGCTGAGTTGGGCCCCTCCTGGCCGCAGCTGGCAGAGCGCCCGCAGGTGCTGTGCCACCAGGGATTCCAGAGCGATGCCGCCAATCTCTTCCGGTGCATCAAGCGGGCCGCGGGGCCTGAGGGAGCGAAAAACTCCGGCATCGAAGCAGAAAAACTTCTGGTGCTGCACCAGCTGCCGCTGGGCCCGTCGTTGAAACACCGGTAGTCGAAAGCTGATCAACAGATCCACAAGAATTCCCAGATAGCTTTCGGCCCTTTTGCGGGGTATCTCGGTTTCCCGGGCCAGGTTTGCCAGGTTTAGTAATGAGCCCTGCGAAAAGCTAATCACCTCTAGAAACCTTGCGAAATCCCCGATCTGACGCACCAGGGCTTCTGCCTGCACCTCTTCTTGCAGATACAGCGAGGCATAGGCCGCCAGGGTTGCCTGGGGATCCACTGCCT
>NZ_JAGQCR010000211.1:0-5495 GCF_024346295.1 Cyanobium sp. BA20m-14 | reverse complement strand
CTTCGCGAAAATCGAGAAGGACACCGACCGCGACTACTTCCTCAGCGCCGCCGAAGCCAAGGAATACGGCCTGATCGACCGGGTGATAGCCCACCCCGGCGAGGCCTGAAGGGCGCAGGCCTACCGCTGCCCCCCTCTTCGCTGACCGCCTAGTCGCTGACCCCAACCATGGCCACCACCCTCTCCGAGGCTGCCGATCTGTTCTACGCAGCTGGCAACCAGTTGCTTGCAGGCGATTGCGCCCCATTTGCGCAGATCTGGTCTGAGGCTGACGACATCAGCCACCTCGGCCCCACCGGCAATCTCTGTACAGGACGCAAGGCGGTGTTTGAACAGTTCACCAGGGAGTCTGGGATGGGCTTCGATGGCACCCTGGTGGCAGACGATCGTCGCTTTGTTGAAAGCTCTGATATGGGCTACATGGTGTGCATGGAGCGCACCAGCGGCATGACCCAGGCCGGTGAGGCGCTCCGGATCGACATCCGCGCTACCACGATCTTCCGCAAGGAGTCTGGCCACTGGCGTGTGGTGCATCACCACACCGATCGCTTCTAGGGCCCAGGCCTGGACATTCAGCCCTTGCCGGTGGCGGCCAGTAGGAGTGAGGCGGTATCAAGCCCGATCGGCAGCCCGGATGGATCCAGCAAGCCCAGCTGGACCAGTAGTCCGGCCTGGTCCCAATAGATGTGCTCGTAGGCCACCTTGCCTTCGCGCACGCCCACGATCACCACCAGGGCCATCTCGACGCGCCGGCCGGTGGGGGCTACGCCCGGAAGCAGATGGCCGATCGCTTTGGTGTGGGTGAAGCGGATCACCAGCTCATCCACCAGCCGCTCGCCATCCACCGTGCGTGAAATCGAGATGAACTCCACGTCGGGGGGAAAGAACTGGCCGATCAGCTGGGTGGCGTAGAACTCACGCACCCCTTCGGCGCCCTGGCCCCCGGTGCCGGAGGCCAGGTTGATCAGATGGGGGTTCGCCACCATCGTGGCCATGGTGGCGTCAAGATCGCCGTTGAGCTCGGCCTGCATGTGGGCCTCAAACAGGGCGGCGGCCGTTGTCGAAGTGGTGGCTTGGTCGACGGCCATGGCGTTTGGGGCAGAGAGCAGATCGTAGGGATGGCCTTGGCCCCTGTCAGCCGGAAGGGGCGCGCCGCAGGCGCTTGCGTAAGCTCAGCCCCTGCCCTGTCCAGACCCAAAGCCTCGATGGCCCAGCTCTATTACGACACCGACGCCGACCTCTCCCTGCTGAACGGCAAGACGGTGGCCATCATTGGCTACGGCTCCCAGGGCCACGCCCACGCCCTGAACCTCAAAGACAGCGGCGTCAACGTGGTGGTGGGTCTCTACGAGGGCAGCCGCTCGGCCGAGAAGGCCAAGGCCGATGGCCTCGAGGTACTGAGCGTGGCCGACGCCTGCGCCAAGGCCGACTGGATCATGGTGCTGCTGCCCGATGAGTTCCAGAAGGCGGTCTACGACAAGGAGATCGCACCCCATCTCAGCGCCGGCAAGGTGCTGAGCTTCGCCCACGGCTTCAACATCCGCTTCGAGCTGATCAAGCCCCCGGCCGATGTGGATGTGGTGATGATCGCCCCCAAGGGTCCCGGCCACACCGTGCGCTGGGAGTATCAAAACGGCATGGGCGTGCCGGCCCTATTCGCCATCCAACAAGACGCCAGCGGCCACGCCCGCGAGCTGGCTATGGCCTACGCCAAGGGCATCGGCGGCACCAGAGCCGGCATCTTGGAGACCAACTTCAAGGAAGAGACCGAAACCGACCTCTTCGGTGAGCAGGCCGTGCTGTGCGGCGGTCTTTCCGAGCTGGTCAAGGCCGGCTTTGAGACCCTGGTGGAAGCCGGCTATCAGCCCGAGCTGGCCTACTTCGAGTGCCTGCACGAGGTGAAGCTGATCGTCGATCTGATGGTGAAGGGCGGCTTGACGGCCATGCGCGATTCGATCTCCAACACCGCCGAATACGGCGACTACGTGAGCGGCCCGCGCCTGATCACCGCCGAAACCAAGGCCGAGATGAGGCGCATCCTCGCCGACATCCAGGACGGCACCTTCGCCCGCAACTTCGTGGCCGAGTGTGACGCCGGCAAGCCGGAGATGACCAAAATCCGCGAGCGCGATGCGGCCCATCCGATTGAGCAGGTGGGCAAGGGCCTGCGCTCAATGTTCAGCTGGCTGAAGGCGGCCTGATCCAGCCCCTGCTGAGCAACCCCCTGCTGCTGGTCGCCCTCGCCTGCGGTCTCGATCGCCTGGTGGGGGACCCGCGCTGGTGCCCCCATCCGGTGGTGGTAATGGGCTGGTGGATCACCCTGCTGCGCCGCGGCGCTGAAGCCTGGGCGGGCACCAGAGCCTGGAAGTTGCGGCTGGCGGGGGGCTTAATCACGCTGGTACTGGTGGGCGGCAGCGGCCTGGCCGGCTGGGGCGTGGAGCAGCTGGCCCCTACGCCCCTGCTGGTGGTGGCCCTGGCCAGCGCCCTGGCCGGCGGCAGCCTCGAGCAGGCAGTATTGCAGGTGCTGAAAGCTCTCCCAGATTCCGTACAGACTGTACAGAAGCAGCCAGGCCAGGCCCTCCAGCCTGCCCGCCAGGCCCTGGCCTGGATAGTGGGCCGCGACACGGCCGATCTCGACGCCCCGGAGATCCTGCGGGCGGCCGCCGAAACCGCCAGCGAAAACGCGGTGGATGGCCTGTTTGCGCCGCTGTTCTGGATGCTGCTGGGGGCCGGAATCTGGAGCCTGAACCCCGCCCTGCCGGGCCCGCTGGCCCTGGCCTGGGGCTTCAAGGCGGCCAGCACGCTCGATTCGATGCTGGGCTACCGGCGCGGCAGGTTGCGCTGGCTGGGAACGGCCGGCGCCCGTCTCGACGACTTGCTGGTGTGGCTGCCCTGCCGCCTGGTGGCCCTGGGCCTGCCCCTGACGGCAGGGCAACCGGGGCACTGCTTCTCCCTGCTGGCCGCTGCCCTGAGGGACGGGGCCGCCGACCCTTCCCCCAATGCGGGGGTATCCCAGGCCGCCTATGCCCATGCTGCCGGGGTGCAACTGGGCGGCTGCAACCGCTATGGCGGCCAGCTCACCAGCAAACCCCTGCTGGCACAAGGGCTGCCCGCCCCCGATGGGGCCGCCGTGCGCCACATGCTCGAGCTGAGCAGGCGCCTGGAGCTGGTGTGGCTGGCTACGGCGGCCGTGCTGGCATTCATCACAAAAACTCTCAGCTGATTGCCCCGCCCCCAGCGCCTGCCGATGCTGCAGGCAGGTTGATGGGCCCATGGCAATTCGCGAGCTGTTGGAAGATGCCCTGCTGGAGCCGGAAATCGGCCAAACGCCCTGTTTCCGCTGGCATGCCACGCCGGTGGGGATAGCTGCCCTCTGGCAAGCGGGCGCTGCTCCCACCGCCCCGCCCTTTGATGACGCCCTCAAGGAAGGGCTGCAGGTGGGGCTGGACCTGAGCCGGGAAGAGCGGGAATTTCACCAGCTCAAAGCGGGGCTGGTGTTGCTTTTTCACAGCTGATTTTCACAGCTGATCAGCTGACTTCGGGAAGACCACGGCCCATTCATGCAGGCACCAGCTGACGCAACCCTCCTGAATCAGGGGATCGGTTTGCACTAGGGCTTCTGCTGCAGCCCAGTTGGGAGCAAAAAAGAGCAGCATGCCGCCGGCACCGTCACCGCTGCGACCCACCCGCTCAGCCCAGTAGCCGCTGCGGGGCTGATGACCCAAGCGCTCCAGCTCCGCCAGCCAGGCCAGATGGGCAGGGATCACCGCATCAAATTGCGCCTTACCCACCAGACCGGTCTCGAGCTTGACAAACCAGGGCATGACTAATGCTGGGGGCCTAACCAAAGTAGGTGCCGCTGGCCTCTGGGAGCACAGCACAGGTCGAGGATGGGGTGATCAAACACCCATCGGAAACCATGAGAGAGCAAGGACCTACAAAACTGTGGGGTAGGGCCCTGCTGCTCATATTCGCCTGGCAAGGGATAGGGATGGGTATGGGGATAGATGGGGCCCAGGCCCAGTGGTCGCCGAACTGCCAGCGAAACGGCAAGAGCGACTATTGCGCCATTACGCCGCTGGCGGGCGCAACAACTGAAAAGCAAGCTTTTGACATCCTCACCTTTGCAGACCACTCCGTATACGAACTACTCAGAAATGAGGTGTCCTGCAAAAAAGTTTCCGAACGCATACGCACCTGCAATGCAAAAATCATCACTCCTCCGGGCAATAGCAAAACGATTGCCGCTTACTACAGGGGCACTAGCTACGAAGGTGGATACAAGCATGAATACGTGGGCAAGGGCATTCACCTGACCTTTTTCTATCTAGATTGAAAACCCCTAGCCCAGAACGATTGTCTAAACAATTCCAAGAATGCTAATCTCAACCATCGCCAGCCACGCGCACCTCTGCGAATCGATCCGCCAAGATAGCCGCCCTGCCCTTTAGGTGGGCGAGCAGCTCCAGCAGGCGCAAATTCTTGACATAGGCTCGAGGCACAACCAGGGTGTCACCTGTTTCCAACGGAATATCGATAGGCAAAACGACGTGGGGAGCAGAGAAAAGGTGCATGGTGAAGGAATTGGCATAACCAACCCTTAAATCCTGCGTCATCATGCCCTCCCACTTATCGCTGCTGTAACGCCGGACTGGCAGGGGCAGATTCCAAAGACCCAACTCCTGCAGAATCTTCTGAACTTTAGGGAAAGCATTGTCGGGCAAAGCAACTGATGGGTAGCGCCTGACATCCTCGAGCGTTATGTGATCTCCCAAATACAGAAGCGGGTGGTCCACTGCCACAACAAGATGGCTTGGCAATCGAGTTAGGTGAAAGCAAGCCAACTCGGAGTCATCTTCGTCAGGCACGTCGGGGTAGCACCCAATCCAGGCATCAATCACGCCGTTGCGAAGCAGCCTCAACGGTGTGTGAATTTCCATGAAATCAAAATTGCCAGGAGTCCATCCATCAGGGATGGGATCGCAAAACAATGGCCCTGAGTAGTATTGGGCCTCTATTCTTAAGACCCTGCCATGAACCCAGCGATATCGCTGGTGCACCAATCGCTCAAGATTAAGAATAGTCTGATCGCCAAGCGTCTCCCATTCTCCATTTGGCTTGAAAAAACGAAGGTTCAGCAATCCAGCCACATGGTTAACACGTCTACTGATCGTTGACTGGGCAACGCCTAACCGGGCGGCGGCAACGGCACCCGAACGCAACCAAATCAAAGTGTCGAGACAGGCTAGTTCCTCGATCGAGACGACCACATTGCCTATCACAACCGAGTCATATTACACAGGATCGCGCAAACGAAGCTATGCAAAAAGCGCATAATGGCGGCCAGAACTATGCAGATCCCGCACAGCCCGAACTTGGTTCCGTATCGAAACTAACTGCTTGGCGAATCTTGTCAGCGGGAAAAGGTGCCCATCTCGTTCTCGCACGCCTCAACCAGGGAGATCAGCCCCTGCAACAAGCACCTCAGCCGTGGC
>NZ_JAGQCR010000210.1:0-5496 GCF_024346295.1 Cyanobium sp. BA20m-14 | reverse complement strand
TCACGGCAAGATCTGCCGTGATGGCTTCAACTGCTGCTCAATCGAAGCAGCTCCAGGCGTTCGTCCTCAGGCCAGCGGGCCAGCGGCCAACGGGCCAGGGACGCATTGCTGAACTGATGGCGGCCGGTGAGCTCGGCCACGCACCAGGCTGGGATCTCAAGCGCCAGGTCCTGCTGTAGGGCCGCCGCATCCAGCTCCACCTCCGCCACCACCAGTGGCGCATTCTCGGCCTCAAACACATCGACCACCCAGTCGCCGCCGGGCAGGTCCAGGCCATGGCGACGCTTACTGAGCTTCTGGCCTGCCAGGGCCAGCAGGGCCGTGGCATCCTCCTCGGGAATGGGGTATTCAAATTCCTGCCGCACCAGGCCCTCGGGCCCCATCGGGCCGCCGGCCGGGGGCGCCTTGAGGGTGAGCCAGGCCCCGGCCACGGCAGCAACACCCCTGGCCTGCCGCACCCGCACGGTGAGTCCATCGGAAGTCGCCAGCAGATAGCCCTGCTCCAACCAGGCCTGCCAGCAAACGTGGCCGCGCCACTGCTGGCCGCTCACCAGAAAGCGTCGTTCGATTTCCAGGGCCATGGCGCCGATCAGCTCAAGTAGGGACAGTTATGGGAGGGCTCAGTTATGGGAAGGCTCGGGGGCGGTGAGGCTACCGGCCCAGTGCAGCTTGTGGGTGAGGGTGCGGTAGTAGGAGGGACTCTGCTCCAGCAGCACCTGCAGGGCCGGATGGGGACTACGCTCCACCACCGCCCGGTCCCCAGGCTCCAGCACGGTGGCATGGGCGCCGTCTTTCCATAGCTTGACCCTGCGGCTGGTTTCCCCCAGGGGCCACACCGAAAGCTGGGCCCGGGGGGGCACCACCACAGCCCGGCTCGAAAGGCTCATCGGGCAGATCGGATTGACCACAATCGCCTCTATGCCGGGATGGAGAATCGGCCCGCCAGCTGCCATCGCGTAGCCCGTCGAGCCGGTGGGGGTGGCAATGATTAGGCCATCGCCGCGGTACTGGTCCACCACCTCACCATCGATCTCCAGCTCGAGCACGCAGGTGGGTGAGACCTCATCGAGACAGGGGCGAAAGTAGAAATCATTGAGGGCCAGATGGGCGCCATCGGCCTGATCTAAGCCATCACTGCGGGCCACGCCATCGCCACGGGCCACGCCATCACCCCGGTTGATGTGGGCCTGCAGCATCATTCGACGCTCGAGGGCAAAACAGTCGTTGCGGAGGCGGTCCCAGAGGCTCTCCTGCCCCGCTTCGGCCTTCTGCCCAGGGGCAGTGAGGCGCAGCAGGCTCCGGTCATGGGTCAGAAAACCCAGGTGGCCGCCCACGTTGAAACTGAGAATGGGCACATCGAGAGGAGCCAGATGGCGGGCAGCACCCAGCACGGTGCCATCCCCGCCGAGCACCAGGGCGAGATCGGGCAAATGGGCCTCGGTGGCCAGCAAGCCTGGAAAGGGGTTGCGGGCCAGGCCACTGGAAGCAGCCACCACATGCACCCCCTGGGCGGCAAGATCTTCCGCGCAGCGCTTGGCCTGGCGCTGGGCAGCCTGGCTGCCCAACCTGGAAATCAGCCAGACCCGCTCAAGCCGCATCGCCAGGCCCCAGTTACCAGCGCAGCAAATTGAAGCGCTCCATGTCGACCGTATCGCGGTTGCGATAGAGGGAGAGCAGGATCGCCAGGCCCACAGCCGCCTCAGCTGCCGCCACGGTGATCACAAAGATGGTGAAAACCTGGCCGCGGATCAGCTGGCCGTCGAGGTAGTCGGAGAAAGCCATCAGATTGATGTTGACCGCATTGAGCATCAGCTCAATGCTCATCAGCACCCGCACCGCATTTCGGCTGTTGATCAAACCCCAGACCCCGGTGCAGAACAGCACCGCAGCCAGCACCAAGTAGGCCTGCAGGGGGATGGTGCTGGCGGCACTAGCAACGGTGGTGGTCTCCATGAGTTGGGGGCTGCTGGGGTGAGTGAGGCTGGAATTGGTGTGGCTGGGATCGCTAGCGGGGCGACTTTTCGAGCAACAGCGGTGTGCGCTCCTTTTCGATTAGGCCCTGATCCACCAGCTCACCTGTAATCACATCGGTGCTGAGCACGTCTCGGCGGGCCAGCACGATCGCCCCGATCATGGACATCAACAGCAGGACGGAGGCCAGCTCAAAGGGCAGCAGGTAGTCGCTGAAGAGATGCTCGCCAATGCGGATGGTGGCCTCCTCTCCCACGGCAGCGGGCCCGGACAGGGGCCAGGGGGTGGTGAAGGCCACCCGGATGAGCAACAGAAACAAGCCGCCGCAGACGGCGCCAGAGAGCAGGCGGCGCAGGCCCAAGCCAGGTATGGCGGCAAGGTTTTCCTTCTTGTTGACGAGCATGATCGCGAACAGGATCAGCACGTTCACGGCGCCCACGTAGACCAGCACCTGGGCCGCCGCCACAAAGCTGGCATTGAGCATCAGGTAGAGCCCGGCCACCGAGAGAAAAACCCCGCCCAGCAAAAAGGCCGAGTAGACGATGTTGGGCAGCAGCACCACCCCGAGGGCGCCCAGCACCAGGGTGACTGAGAGGACTACGAAGCAGATCAGCTGGGTGGTGGAGGCGATTGTCATGGGGCGGTCTCCTCGGGGGCAGCCTTGGGCAGGCTATCCAGCACCTGGGAGGGCAGTTTGCCAACCCGGGGGTCCGTATCGAGCACTCCATGGGGATCCATCACACCCTTGGGCAGGTAGGCCAGCTCCCGGAGGGGCACCACGGCCGGATCGCTGGTAACGCTGGTGGGCAGCCGCCCGAGGGCGATGTTGTCGTAGTTGAGGCTGTGGCGATCAAAGGCAGCCAGCTCGTATTCCTCGGTCATCGAAAGGCAGTTGGTGGGGCAGTACTCCACGCAGTTGCCGCAGAAGATGCAAGCCCCGAAGTCGATCGAGTAGTTGCGCAGCTCCTTTTTCTTGGTGGCCTTGTTCATCACCCAATCGACCACCGGCAGGTTGATTGGACAGACCCGCACACACACCTCGCAGGCGATGCACTTGTCGAATTCGTAGTGGATCCGGCCCCGGTAGCGCTCCGAGGGAATCAGCTTCTCGTAGGGATATTGGACCGTGATCGGCCGGCGGCGCAGGTGATCGAAGGTCACCGCCAGACCCTGGGTCATGTAATTGGCTGCGCCCACCGCATCGCGGGTGTAGTCGCCGACTTTCTTGAGGAACCCGAACATGGAGCTGGCTCTGGAGGGGGAAGCGGTCGGAATCGATCAGCCCATGATGGCCGGTCTGGGGCAGGTCTGGGTTGATTGGTCAGGGGGATCAGCCACCGAAGGCCCCAGGGAAGGCCAGCTTGAGGGCAGCGGTGATCAGCAGGTTGACCAGGGCGATCGGCAGCAGGAATTTCCAGCCCAAATCGAGCAGCTGGTCGATCCGCACCCGGGGGGTGGTCCAGCGCAGCAGGATCGCCAGGAAGACCAGCAGATAGGCCTTGAGCACCGTCATCACGATGCCCACCGATCCAGTGATGAGCTGCACCAGGGGCGCATCGATCGGCTGGCCCAGCCAGCCCGCCAACCACTCCACCGGGATCGGGAAGCCCCAGCCCCCCAGGTAGAGCACCGACACCAGCAGGGCCGAGAGCACCAGGTTGATGTAGCTGCCCAGATAGAAGAGGGCAAACTTCATGCCGGAATACTCGGTCTGGTAGCCAGCCACCAACTCCTCCTCAGCTTCGGGGAGGTCGAAGGGGAGGCGCTCACATTCGGCCAGGGCGCAGATCCAGAAGATCACAAAGCCCACGGGTTGTCGCCAGATGTTCCAGCTGAGGATGCCTGAGCCGGTCTGCTGATTGACGATGTCAACCGTGCTGAGCGAGTTGCTCATCATCACCACCGCCAGCACCGCCAGGGCCAGGGGGATCTCGTAGCTGATCGACTGGGCCGCAGCCCGCAGCCCGCCCAGCAGCGAATACTTGTTGTTGGAGGCATAGCCACTCATCAGCAGGCCGATGGGCTGGATGCTGCTGAGCGAAATCCACAGGAAGATGCCGATGCCCACATTGCTGATCAGCAGGTGCTGACCAAAGGGCACCACCAGCCAGCTGAGGATCACCGGGATCAACACCAGCACCGGCCCGAGGGTGAACAGCAGGCCGTCGGCCTTGGCCGGGATGATGTCTTCCTTGAAGACCAGCTTCAGGCCATCGGCGATCGGCTGGAGCACGCCGAGGGCGCCGGCGTATTCGGGGCCGATGCGCTGCTGCACTGCCGCCGAGATCTTGCGCTCCAGCCACACATTGACGAGCACTCCCACCACCGCCGCCACCAGCACCAGCACCATCGGCAGGGGCAGCCAGAGCAGGTGGGCAGCTCCCGGACTCAGCCCAAATCCCTGCAGGGCCTGCTCGAAGCTGGACTCGAGATCCAGGCCTGGAGCCGTGTTGGTCACCATGGCGTCAGCTCAGATGGCATGCAACTTAGCGGGCCCCAATCGGCTGCCAGTCCCGCCCGGCCTCGCCGGTATAGATCTGGGAGGGCCGGTAGATGCGATTGGCCCCCAGCTGCTCCTTCCAATGGGCCAGCCAGCCTGCCGTGCGGGCGATGGCGAAGATCGGGGTGAAGAGGTCTGGGGGGATGCCGAGTTTTCGATACACCAGACCCGAGTAGAAATCGACGTTCGGATAAATGCCCTTGGGGCCAAGCCGCTTGTCAGCGGCCGCCTCCAGGCAGCGGGCCAGGTCGTACATCGGGTCGTGACCGAAGCGGTCGAACAGCTCCTCAGCCAGCTTCTGGAGAATGCCGGCGCGGGGATCCTTCACCTTGTATTCCCGGTGGCCGAAGCCCATGATCTTCTGCTTCTCCGCAATAGCTTGATCCAGCCAGGAGTCCACCCGATCTTCGCTGCCGATTTCGGCCAGCATGGTGAGGACGTCCTCATTGGCTCCGCCGTGGAGCGGGCCCGCCAGGGTGCCCACGGCCGAGGCCACCACCGCGTAGGGGTCGGTGAGGGTGCTGGCGGTGACGCGGGCGCTGAAGGTGCTGGCGTTGAGGCTGTGCTCGGCGTGCAGGATCAGGCAGGCATCGAAGATGCGGGCCGCCAGGGGATCGGGCTCCCGCTCGGTGAGCATGTAGAGGAAGTTGGCCGCGTAGGCCAGGTCGTCGCGGGGCTGGATCGGATCCTGGCCTTTGCGGATCAGCTGGAAGGCCGCCACCATCGTCGGGATCTTGGCGATCAACCGCACCACCGCAGAGACGATGTATTCGGGATTGTCCAGGGCACGCCTGGAATAGAACAGCCCCAGGGAAGCCGCACTGCTCTGCAGGGCGTCCATCGGATGCCCCCCCGAGGGGAAGCACTTCATCATGTCGCGGATGCGGAAGCTCACCCGCCGGTGCATCTGCACCTCCTGCTCAAACTCCTGCAGCTGCTTTGCGTTGGGCAGCTGGGCCCAGATCAACAGGTAGGCGGTTTCCAGGAAGGTGCTGCGCGCCGCAAGCTCATCTACCCGGTAGCCC
>NZ_JAGQCR010000021.1:0-22920 GCF_024346295.1 Cyanobium sp. BA20m-14 | reverse complement strand
AGGTAGGCGCTGCCAGGGGCGAGCCAGCGCTCGAGCAGGGCGGCGGAGAGCTCCAGCTGGAGGGTTTCCTGCCAGCGCTGCCCATGCCCATCCCAGCCCCGGTCGTTCAGGGCGCGCTGGGCCGCTTGCCCACTGCCCTCGAGAAGCTCCAGCTGCTGCCGTTCCAGAGCGACGAGTTCATCCAGCAGGTTCCCCAAGGGGCCCTGGGGGGAGCCCAGCAGGGCCGCCAGCCCTGCGGCAGGCCCCAGCTGGGGGCTGCTGAACAACAGCCGCCATAGGCCTGAGGGGGCCAGCCTGGCCCCAACCACCCCAATCCAGTGCTCCACCTGGGCGGCACTGAGGCCTTGCCAGGCTTGGCGAGCCACCACCCAGTCGAAACGATCCCCGCTTTGGGCTTCCAGTTGGGTCCCAAGCGCCTCCGGACAGGTCTGGGGCACCACCAGCAGCTGGGGCTTGCTGAGGCTGTCGAGAATCTGTAGCTGGGCCGCCAACCGCTCCCGGTCGCAATCTTGAGCCACGGTGATCACCACGCCGCCCTCAGGGGTGGCGGCCAGGGGGTCGAGGGCCCAGAGCAAGGAGCGGGCCTCAAGCACCAGCACCCTGTCGGTGCGCTGCCAGCTCACCCCTTCCCAGAATCGACTTCTCAGGCTGTCGAGCCTTTCCCCTTCAGCGGCGGCCTGGCGCTGCAGCCAGCGCTCCAACTGGGGATCATCGGGGCCGCTGCTCAGCACGTCGCCCTGGTCGGCGGCCAGTTCGGCCGCGGCGGCCAGCTGGGCGGCCCGCCGCTGTTGCAACCGCTCCCGCCTCTGGCCTTCCCAACCCAGGTTGCCGGGTTGCCAGAACACCTCTCCCTGCAGCGCGTTGGGTAGGTAGTTCTGGGCGACCCAGTGCTCGGCATAGGCATGGGGATAGCGATAACCCACCCCATCGCCAAAGGCCTGGCCATCGCGGTGGGCATCGCGCAGGTGGGATGGCACCTGTTGGCGGCTGGTTTCGCGCACGCTCTTGAGGGCATCAAAGAAGCCCAGCACGCTGTTGCTCTTCTCGGCCCCCGCCAGGTAGAGCGCCGCCTGGGCCAGGGGGTAGAGGCCCTCCGGCAGGCCCACCCTCTCAAAGGCCGCCGCACAGGCTTCCACCACCACCACCGCCTGGGGATCGGCCAGGCCGATGTCTTCGCCGGCGGCGATCAGCATGCGGCGGAAGATAAAGCGGGGGTTTTCGCCGGCCTCCACCATGCGGGCCAGCCAGAAGAGGGCCGCATCCGGATCGGAGCCCCGCAGCGACTTGATGAAGGCACTGATCGTGTCGAAGTGGGCATCCCCCTGCTTGTCGTAGAGCACCGCCCGCTGTTGGATTGACTCCTCGGCGATGGTCAGGTCGATGAAGATCCGGCCGTCGGCCTGGGCCGGGGTTGTCTCCACCGCCAGCTCCAGGGCATTGAGCAGGCTGCGGGCATCGCCGCCGGCCACATCCACCAGGTGGTCGGCGGCCTCAGGGGTGATGACGATGGTGCGGTCGCCGTAGC
This sequence comes from Cyanobium sp. BA20m-14, assembly GCF_024346295.1. Classification (NCBI taxonomy): domain Bacteria; kingdom Bacillati; phylum Cyanobacteriota; class Cyanophyceae; order Synechococcales; family Prochlorococcaceae; genus Cyanobium; species Cyanobium sp. BA20m-14. The sequence continues at coordinate 21,395 of NZ_JAGQCR010000021.1, read as the reverse complement.
CCACCTCCGGATCGCGCAGGGCCCGCCCCAGCAGCTGGTGCAGGTGGGGGGCTTCCAGGGGTTGCAGGCGAAACAGCCGGGAGCGGCTGACCAGGGCCTTGTTGACCTCGAAGTAGGGGTTTTCGGTGGTGGCGCCAATCAAGGTGAGCGTGCCGTTTTCCACCCAGGGCAGCAGGGCATCCTGCTGGGCGCTGTTGAAGCGGTGCACCTCATCAATGAACAGGGTGGTGCGCAGGCCGTGGCGGGCCAGGCGCTCCTTGGCCCCATCCACCTCAATTCGCAGATCCTTGACGCCGGCGAGCACGGCATTGAGGCTGCTAAAATGAGCCCGGGTGCTGCCGGCGATGATCCGGGCCAGGGTGGTTTTGCCCACCCCCGGCGGGCCGTGCAGGATCAGGTTGCCGACCCGGTCGGCGGCGATGGCCCGGCGCAGCAGCCGGCCCGGCCCCAGGATTGTCTCCTGGCCCACAAAGTCGTCGAGGGTCCGCGGCCGCAAGCGATCGGCCAGGGGCGCCACCCTGGCCAGGGTGATCTCGCGTTGATGGCTGAACAGGTCGCTCAAAGGCGCTCCAGGGATGGGGGGCACTCCCGTCGGCTGCCATCATCGGCCCGCTGGCGATACGCTCGGCCAATGGGACCTATTTGCGCCGTAGCCCGCTCTCTGCCGCTGTGGGCTGGGCTGATCGCCGCCCTGTTGGGGGGGTGCCGGCCCCAGGATGGGGCGGCAAAGCGGCTGCCCCAGGTCCAGAGTCAGCGGATTGGGACCGCTTCCTTCCAGGCCAGTTTCGACACGCTGAGCACCCTTGAAGCTGCGGCCGAAGTCAACCTGGCGGCCCAGGCCGGCGGGCGGATCCAGCGGCTGCTGGTGCGCCAGGGCGACACGGTGCGGCCGGGCCAGTTGCTGCTGGTGCTCGACCAGGCCCAGCTGCGGGCGGAGGTGGCCAGCCTGCGCGCCCAGATGCAGACCAACCAGCTCAATTACCAGCGCTACCGGGAGCTGGCTCGCCAGGGGGCCGCCAGCGCGCTGCAAAGGGATGAGTTCCGCCAGGCTTACATCGCCGCCCGCGAAGCCCTGGTGGCCCGCGAAGCCGACCTGGCCTTCAAGGATCTAAGGGCTCCGATCGCGGGAACCGTGGCCGATCTGCGGGTCAAGCAGGGAGATGTGATTCAGCCAGCGGCGGTTCTTACCCGTCTGATCAGCAACGACCGCCTGCTGGCCCGCATTGATGTCCCCGCCGCCTATGCCGACCGGGTGAGGTTGGGGCAGCGGGTGCTGCTGCTCGATCCTGCCCGCTCCGAGCCGCTGGCCCAGGGGCAGGTGAGTTCGGTGGATCCAGGCGTGAGCGCCCCAACCCAGACCCTGCTGGTTAAAGCCGCCTTTGCCAATCCCCAGGGCCGTCTGCGCAACGGCCAACGCAGTCGCACCCGGCTGGTGCTGGACCAGCGTGAGCAGCTGGCGGTGCCCTTTGCGGCGGTGACCCAGCTGGCGGGCCAGTCGTTTGTCTATGTGGTGGGCAGCCTGGCCCAGCTGGAACGGCAGCCGGGCAAGGCCCCCTTGGCCGAGTTGCGCAAGCAGCCGCCCGGTTCCCTTTTCGCCCTGCAGACTCCGGTGCAACTGGGCGAGCTGCAGGGCACTCTCTACCCGGTACGGCGCGGTGTGCAGCCGGGAGATCGGGTGATCACCGCGGGCCTGCTCAACCTGCGCCACGGGGCACCGGTGCGTCTTGCGGCCAACCCCGGCTCAAATGGTTCCTGAACAGGGCACATTCCTGCTGGTCCGTTAATTTACGAACTACTGCTCTTGCGTTGTCTTTCGCGCAGTCCCAGCGCTCTCGTTTGTGGCCCTGCTACTTGTTGCCTGTGGCAGCAAGCCCCAGGCCAGGCAGCCCTTGGCAGTCCAGACCGAAACCATCGGCGAGGCCAGTTTCAGCCCCTCGATCCAGGTAATCAGTCAGCTCAGTTCCACCACCGACGTGGCCCTCAAGCCAGAGGTGGATGGACGGGTGGTCAAGATTCTGGTCACCCAGGGGCAGCGGGTCAAAGCAGGTCAGCCGATTCTGGTGCTCGACAACGTGCAGCAGTCGGCAGCCCTCGATGCCAGCAAGGCAGAAGCGAGCAAAGACATTGTCAATGCGGAGCGCTACATCTTCTTGAATGAACAGGGCGCAGTGTCCACCAAGGACCGAGATTACTACGTCACCCAGGCGATTCAGAGCCGCGACCAGGCGCGCGCCACGGCCGCTGATCTCGGCTACAAGTACGTCACGGCTCCGATCAGTGGTGAAATCGGTGACTTAGATACCGTCAAGATCGGCGATTATGTACGTCAGGGGCAGGCGATCACCGGCATCGTTGACAACAGCGACCTCTGGACCTTGATGGATGTGCCGGCCACCCAGGCCTCCCGGGTGCAGTTGGGCCAGCCTGTGGAGCTCAAGTCCCAGGGAAATCCGCCGGTGATCAACATCGGCAAGGTGGTGTTCATATCGCCCTATTACGGCGTCAGTGGCAACCAGTCCTCACCGAACACGGTGCTGGTTAAGGCCTCTTTCCCCAACCTCACTGGCAAGCTCAAGACCGGTCAATACGTGCGCAACCGGATCATTACCGGCAATTCCCGCCAGCTCTCGGTGCCTGTGCAGGCCGTGATGATGCAGGCCCAGCAGCCCTTCGTCTACCGCGTCTTCCGCCTCAACCAGGTGCTTGCCAAGATCCGGGCCTCCACCCAGATCCCCGAAGCCCAGAAGCAGAAGCTAGAGGCGTTGCCGCCGGAGACCCCCATCGTGGTGCAGGTGCCCGTGAAGCTCGGCACCCTGGAGGGCAATCGCTACCCACTGCTCTCGGGCCTGGCGGCCGGCGACCAGGTGGTGGTTAGCAACACCGCCCTGTTGCGCACCGGCATGCCGGTCAAGCTGGCCGGTGGTGCCTCCCAGCCGGGTGTGAACTGAGGTCCACCCATGTCGCTATCAGACAAGTTCATCAAGCGGCCGGTTCTGACCACCGTTTGCAGCATTCTGATCGTGCTGATGGGCATCATCGCGATCCCAAGCCTGTCGATTGAGAACCTCCCCAACATCGCGCCACCCCTGATTCAGGTGACTGCCAACTACGGCGGGGCTAATTCCATAGTTACTGAACAGGCCGTTACCAATCCGATCTAGCAGCAGATCAACGGCGTGCCGGGTGCTGCCTATATCTCCTCCACCAGCTCGAACACCGGGCAGAGCATCATTCAGGTTTATTTCAACGAAGACACTGATATCAACATCGACCAGGTGAACGTGCAGAACCGCGTTTCCCTGGCCATGCCCCAGTTGCCGCAGCAGGTGTCGGCCACGGGGGTGTCGGTGATGCAGAGCACGCCCTCGATCCTGCTGGCCTATCAGGTCACCTCGACCGACGGACAGTTTGATTCGCCTTATATCAATGGCCTCATCTATGAGCAGCTCTATTACCAACTGGAACGGGTTCCCGGCGTCGCCCAGGTGAGCATGTTGGGCGGCAGCAATCCAGCTTTCTGGCTGTTCGTCGACCCCAACAAGCTCACGGCCAACCAATTGACCGCCGATCAGATCGTTAATGCTGTCAAGAGTCAGAACAGCGTTGCGATTGGCGGTCTGATTGGTGGCCCGCCCGCCGGAGGAAACCAGCTCTTCGCCTACCCGATCCTGGTGGCCGACAACGGCAACCTGATGTCGGTGGAGCAGCTCAACGATCTGATCGTGGGCAAGTCACCCCAGGGCAACCTGCTGCGGCTCCGGGATGTGGGTCAGGCCACCTATGGCTTCAACACCTTTGCCCAGCAGGCCGTCAGCGTTGAGGGCAACCCAGCGATCACCGTGGCGGTGTTCCAGACCCCCGAGAGCAACGCGCTGGATGTGTCGGAAGCGGTCGTGGCGGTGATGGACCAGTTCTCCCAGACCGTGCCTGCGGGTATCACCGTCAAGCAGATCTACAACATCGGCCAGTTCATTGAGTCGGCCGTAAGTGGCGTGACCGATGCCCTGGGCCTGGCGATTGTGCTCGTGCTGGTGATCCTGTTTCTGTTCCTGCAGAACTGGCGCGCCACGGTGGTTCCCAGCCTGGCGATTCCGATTTCGCTGATCGGCACCTTCGCCTTCATCAAGGCTTTTGGGTTCTCGATCAACCAGCTCACCCTGCTGGGGTTGGTGCTCGCCACCGGCCTGGTGGTGGATGACGCGATCGTGGTGATCGAGGCCGTCTCCAAGAACCTCGAGAGCGGCATGAGCCCCCGCAAGGCTGCGATGGAGTGCATGGGTACCCTGATCGGTGCGTTGATCGCCACCTCGTTGGTGTTGATGGCTGTGTTTGTGCCGGTGGCCTTCTATCCCGGTGGCATCGGCATCATCTACAAGCAATTCGCTCTCACGATCGCCTTTTCGATCGCCATCTCCACTTTCAACGCCCTGACCTTCTCGCCGATGATGTCGGCCCTGATCCTGAAGGCGGAGCAGCCTCCGAAACCGAAGGGATGGGGTTGGACGATCGGTGGTGTGGTGGTGGGTTTGGCCTTCGGTCGCTTCAGCGCCGCATCCTTTGGTGTCGGCGCCTACGTGTTCGGTGTTGTGCTGTTCGGTGTCGCCGGCAGCCGGCTGGCCTTGATTTTTGATCGCTTCAACCAGTTTTTTGCCTGGCTCCAGGCCAGTTATGCCCGGCTTTTGCAGGTACTCATCCGCAAGCGCAAATTTGTGCTGGCTGGTCTTGCCGGGGGCATCGTGCTAACCGTGCTTGCCTTTTCAGCCCTGCCTTCGGCGTTTATTCCGGAGGAAGACCAGGGCTACGGAGTGGGGATCTTCCAGCTGCAGAATGGCGCCTCCCTCAGCCTCACCCAGCAGACCGGCCTGGAGATCGCCAAGGTGCTCAAGGAGGAGCCTGACATCACGGCGGCTTCGGTGGTGAGCGGCTACGGCTTCAACGGCTCCAGCCCCGACCAGGGTGTGTTCTTCTTTGGCCTGAAGCCCCTGGAGGAGCGCAGCGGCGCCGATCAGAAAGCCCCCGCCATCGTTGCTCGGCTCAACGCCAAGCTCGCCAAGATCAGCAGTGGCCTGGTGGTTGCAGCCCAGCCCCCGGCGATTCCAGGCTTCTCGGCCCAGGGTGGCTTCTATTTCCAGTTCAACGACCTCAGCAACGGCTCCTATAGCTTCAACCAGCTTGATGCTCTGGCCCAGCAGCTGGTGGCCGCGGGTAACGCCTCGGATCAGTTTTCGTCGCTCTACACCCAGTTCATTCCCAGCGCGCCTGCCTTTGGTCTGACGATTGATCGCTCGATCATGGGTACCCTCAATGTCGACTTCCAGCAGGCCATGCAGACGATCGCCGTGCTCGCTGGCGGCAACTATTCCGGACTCACCTATGAGAACGGCCAGGTGCGCAACATCTATGTGCAGTCCGAAGCGTCGGGACGCAGCACCCTGGAGGATGTGCTCAGTTACTACGTGCGCAACCGCGACAACAAGCTGGTGCAGGTGAGCGAGTTTGCCTCGTCTGAACTCACCAGCGCCCCGCCGGTGATCAGCCACTACAACCTTTACCGAACTATTTTGATTCAGGGTGCTGAGGCAATTGGCAAGAGCTCGGGCCAGGCCCTGACTGCCATTCAGCAGATCTTCCAGAAACTGGAATTCAACAACATTGGCTATGCCTTCACGGGCCTGGCTTCGTTGCAGCTGTCAGCCGGTAATGCCAGTGTTTTGGTGTTCGGCCTGGGCATCCTGATCGTCTATCTGGTGCTGTCGGCTCAGTACGAGAGCTATGTCACCCCGGTGATCATTCTGATGACGGTGCCGTTGGCCATGCTCGGCGCCCTGGTGTTTTTGGCATTGCGCTCTATTGACCTCAACATCTATGCCCAGGTGGGTCTGGTGACCCTGATCGGCCTGGCTGCCAAGAACGGCATCCTGATCGTGGAGGTTGCAGAACAGCATCTGGAGGAGGGCATGGGCATTGCCGAGGCCGCTATGGCCGCAGCCGAATCCCGCATGCGGCCGATCCTGATGACCGCGATCGCCTCGCTGGCAGGCTTCCTGCCGCTGGTGGTGGCCACCACAGCTGGTGCCAACAGCCAGCAGTCGCTGGGCACGGTGATCTTCGGCGGCCTGCTAGTGGCCACGGTGCTTTCGCTGGGAGTTGTGCCGCCCTTCTACGTGGTGATCAAGCAGCTGGAGGAGCGCTGGTTTGGTGAGGACGGCGGTGCTGGTGGCGGCGGTGGTGATTCCAGAACCGTTGCCGTTCCCACCATCTCCGGACAAGATTGATGGCTGCTGATTCTCGCCAGTCAAAGCCAAGGGGGTTTGGACTGATGACAAGGATTGTCTATGTCCATCAGGCCATTTGTTTAACCTTCTTTGTGGCAGGGTTGCGGCTGTATTCAGTCCGTTGCATTGAGGGCCTTGTGCTCCACCGCCTGCTAGGCATTGTGATTTCGCTTGCCGTATTGCTCGCCATGTTTGGTGTTGCAAGCGGGAAGTCGCTGAAGGCTCTTTCCTGGCTACGGGTGGTTTTGTGGATTGGGGTTTTCAAGATCTTGATGGTTCAACTCTGGCTGCTTAGCCAAGGCGAAATTGACGTGGCTTCCTACGTCCGCGCGATGTTGCTCAATGAGCTGGTCGCAATTCCTCTTGCTGTGTACTGGTCTAGGCCGGCTCACTTACGTTATCTCTCTTCCATCGGTCGCACGACTGGCTCTACAGCGGCTTGAGCCCGTGGTGCCGATCGTATCGGGTGGGCCTTGATGGCCAGCAGCCCAGTGGGGCAAATTAATGAGGATTCGACAATAGGGGTCAATCTGGCTGTGCCCTTTCAGGTTGTACGCTAAAGATCATCATCCTATGGACGAGGAATATCAGTTGGGCGGCGCTCCACCCGGCCATCAAGACCCCGTTCACGGCTTCTCCCACGCTTAATAATTGCCAGCATTTGGCCAGGGTGACGTCTCCATAGCCAACTGTTGTGAATGTAATGCCCGAGAAATACAAACTTTCTTCTAGGCTGTGAATCGCGCCGACGTGGCGGTAGACCCAGGCCCATAGAAGGATCTCTAGGAATAATGTGCCTGCTGTCATGAGTGCTCCAATGGCAATCAGCAAGTGGCAGCGAATGCTGCTTGTTGAGCGCCAATTGCTGAGACGTTTTGAGTGCACACCGTCGGCCTGTATGGACGTCACCAATGTATGGATGATCGTTGTGGCCATGAACATTCCCAGCACGATGCCAGGGAGGCTACCGATCTCAGGGCAGCGCGAGAGCTGGGGTGTCGTTGGATAGCTGCTTAAAAGGATCCCGGCCGCTGCTCCTCCGGCCAGTAGCACCCATTTCGCTTTTTTCCAGCTCATTTGACAGGCCAATCCTCGAAGTCATGTGTCATGAAGGCATCATCCAATAGGTAGGGACAGCCACGCAACGTGTTGGCGGCGGATGTGGCCGTTATGCCAGCTCCAGCGCCAGGGCTCCACGGCTCGAGCCGTCTGTAAATCGGGCCGGTCGGCCAGGTACACGGGGATGAACTCGGTTGCGTAGCTGCAGGCCGGATCAACCGAACAGCCAGCGATTGAGCAGCGGGATCGTCACGAACGACGCGGCGGTGTTGATCAGGATGCAGACCGCCAGACGCTCCACATCCAGACCGACCCGATCGGCGATCACGAAGGTGAGCAGTTGGGTGGGCATGGCCCCCTCCAGCACCACGGCCTGTAGGTATGGCTGCTGCAGGCCGATCCAGCTGGCTGCGGCAAACACCACCAGCGGTGACACCAGTAACTTGATGGCACTGGCCAGCAGCAGCGGCAATGGTTGGTGGATGCGGCGGTAGCGCAGCCCCATGCCGAGCGACAGCATCATCAACCCGGTGACGGTGTTACCGAGAATCCGCGTGGCTTCCATCAGAAAGCCCGGCACCGGCACGCCACTGGCGGTCCAGGACAGGGCCAGAACGATGGCCCAGAGCGCCGGCATCGTGGCCACGGCCCGGAAGGCCTGCCGCAGCACACCGCTGCGCGGCTTGCCGCTGAAGCTCTCGCCCAGGGCCACTCCCACGCTGAGATTGAGGGGTGTGGTGGTCACCTCGCTGAGGATGGCCACCTTCGCGACCTGCAGGGAGAGCGAAGGGAATAGCCCCTGCAGCACCGGCAGCCCCAGGTAGGTGACATTGCCGAAGGCGCTGGCGAGAATCAGGGCTCCCTTTTCTTCCGAACGCAGCCCCAGGGGGCGAAAGAGCAGCACCGCCAGAGCCAGGCAGGACGCCACGCTGATCCCCATTACCAGCGGGATCTGAACCATTTCGACTCCGGTCGGCACGCTGCAGATCACCCGGAACACCAGGGCCGGCAGAAACACATTCAGCACCAGCATGCCGATGGTTCTGCGCGCGGCCTCCACATCCAGATCAAGAAACAGGTAGCGCAGCAGGCTGCCGACCAGCGCAATCAGTCCGAGAGCCAGCAGAACCTCAGTCATGCGGGGCGCTCATGCAGGTTGCTGCTGAGGGCTGCTGATCAGATGCAGTCACCTCTTAGTCACACAAAGCCAAGCAGAAATGACCTTAGGCGAATCATTCGGCAATTCGTCGGCGAGGCCTTTCCCCGGCGGATGTGCCATCGCTGCTACTTCTGGCCCATCCGCGTGGTCGCCTTTGGATCGGGAAAAGGGGCGGCTTAGGCCCAGTCCCAGGGATTGATCAATGCCAAGCCGATCTCGGCGAAGTCGTGGACGTCTCGTGTGGCTAGAGGCACCCCATTGGCCAGCGCCGTGGCCGCGATCACCGCATCGGCCGTCGCCATAGGCCGCGCCAGCCGTTCGCGTTGCCACAGCAGTTCGGCATACCAGTGGGCGGCTTCGCTGCTGAAGGACCAGATCCGGCCACTGAACAGCTCGGACACCAGCGCCTCCCAGCTCTGCCGGAGTTGCACCTGGCGTCGTCCCGCCGGTAATCGGGCCAGGCCGTGCAGGATTTCGGCCTCGTTCATGGCTGTGATCGCCACCGCCTCGGGATCAAGGCCATCGGCCCAGGCCAGCACCCCTGGATCGGGCTTTGGTCGCATCAGCTCCGAGATCACATTGGTATCGAGCAGGATCACCGCGAGCCCTTCCGGCTGAACTCAGCTGGAGAGGGCTGGGATGAACGGTCAGGCAGGTCCAGCTCCACGCCGCCGAGCTGGGCGAAGTGGGCCTGGATACGGCTGCCCAGCCCCGTGCCGTTTCCGGCAGGCTGTCTGGCTTCGATGGCGGAGCGGAGGATTCTGCGCGCTTCCTCCTCCATGGAGCGCCCCTGCCGGGCGGCCTGGATGCGGAGCTGAGCCTTGGTGTGTTCGTCGAGGTTGCGGATCGTGAGGGTGGCCATCGCTGGTGCCCGCTTGCGTTGAAAGCATTGCTGTCAACGCTAAGGCCTCAGGGTGCCACCCGCACCTCCGAGCCAGAGAGCGCCGTGGTCTGGCTGCCCGGCGCTGCCGTGATCGTGTAGACGAAGCGGCTGCCGTCCGGGCTGACGAAGCTGGTGGCCTTTTGGCCGTCGGGGTAGGTGGCCATGCCGATGCAGTCGGCGCTGACCCGGTAGGTGGCCTTCTCCACCCCACCGGAGCCATCGGAGCCCTGGTAGCTCAGCACAATGCCGCCCCGGCCGTCGTAGACCTCGCGGCCGCTCTCGGCGTAGGGCTTGCCGTTGAGCACGCCACTTTCGTTGTAGAGGTAGGTGCCTTTGAGGGTGGCGTTGCTGCAGGTGAGCGGGTTTGCCGATGCGGCCGTTGCTGCGCCCAGCCCTGCAGCCAGGGCCAGCAGCATCAGAGGGGTCCAGGCGATCCGGCCGGGACGGCGCAGCATGGAAGGCATGGTTTCGGGGCAGCACTTCAGGTATAGCCAGCCTGTGAGGTGAGGTCAGCCCTGCTTGGGCTTGACCCGGGGCGAAGATGACCCCGCTGCTGCCGCAGACCCAGGTGCTGAGCTCTTCGCTGATCGCCTTGCCCCTGCCCAATGCGCATCTGGAGGGCACGCTGCTGCCGCGGGGTTTTTTTCTCGGCCTGGGGCTGATCTATTTGGCGGCCCTGGCCGTGGATCGCCTGGCGGCGAACTGGCGATTGCCGGGTGCGGCCGCAGTGCTGCTGCTGGGCCTGCTGATTCCCACGGAGTGGTTGACCCAGGCCCAGCCCCTCGGCCCGCTGCAGGTAGAGACCCTGCATCGGGTGAGCCTGGCTCTGCTGATCTTTTACGCCGGCCTCAAGACCGACCTGCGCTGCAGCCGCGGCATGACCGCGCCAGGCCTGCGGCTGGGCTTTGGCGGCGTGTTGATCACCGTGGCGATCACGGCTCTGGCTTTGCTGTTGCTGGCGCCTCTGGTTCCGGATGGTTTGCCGCCGGCCGCCGCGGTGCTGGCGGTGTGCTGTCTGGGGGCCACCGACAGCGGCGCCATCGAGGACCTGCTGGTGGCTCTGGGCCATTCAATCCGCGGCCGCCTGAGCCATCTGCTGCAGTTCGAGGTGGCGGTGAGCACGGTGGTCACCTTGCTGGTCTTCGGGTTGGTGGCCGGTCTGCTGCAGGCCCAGCCCCATGGCGACCATCAGGCCCTGCATGGGCTGTTGGCCAGTCGCCTGCAAGAGCACCTGGGAGCTCTGGGGTTGCATCTTCTGGCCGGCCTGCTGGCCGGGCTGGTCGTGGGCGCTGTGGCGCCGCGCCTGATCGATGCCCTGGTGCGCTCCGAGCCCATGCTGCTCCTGGTGGCGGTGGCGCTGGCCTTTGTGGCCTTCGGCTTCGGCCAGCTGCTGGGGGGTGGTGGGCTGCTGGCGGTGTTCGTGGCCGGAGTGTTGCTCTCCAATGGCCGCTACCGGATCGGTCGCTTTGAGCAGCAGGCCCTGGGCCGGGTGATGCATCCGCTGAACACCGCCGCCGAAATCACGGTGCTGCTGTTGCTCGGCTTGCTGGTGAAGCCCGCCGCGCTGATCGCGGTGCTGCCGCTGGGGCTCGCGCTGGCGATCGTGGTCCCCCTGGCACGGCTGCTGGCGGTGTCGGCCCTGCTGCCGGCCGCTCGCTTCCCCTGGCCCGACCGTCTGGTGGTTGCCGGTTGCGGGCTGAGGGCGGCGGTGCCCCTGGCACTGGCGGTATCGATGACGGAAGAGCTGCCGCACTTGCGCGGCGTTGCCCCAGCGCTGGCGGAACCCCTGGGGGCTCAGCTGTTGGCGCTGATCTTTGTGGTGGTGCTGGGCGACCTGCTTCTGCAGACGGTGGTGATGCGCCGTTTGCTCGATGCGATCGCGCAGCGATGAGCGGATCAGGGCGCAGCCCAGTCCGCCAGCTGAAGCCCGTCGATCCGCTCGAACTCCCGCAGGTTGTGTGTGATCAATGTGGCCTTCAGGGCCAGCGCATGGCAAGCGATCCAGAGGTCGTTGGCCCCGATCGGGGTTCCTCGCTTCTTCAGGGCCGTCGCCTGCTCCGCATAAGCCCGGCAGATGGCCGGTCCCTCCGGGTAGAGGACCGGGACCAGGCGGGCCAGGGCGTCGAGCTGGGCCAGGGTGGCTGTGCGGCGCTGGCTGCCCTCCGCTCCTTGCAGGAGCTCGGCCCAGGTGATGAACGACATGGCGAGGCTGTCTTCAGCCGGAAGGGCATCAATCCGCGCAGCTACTTGTGGCGGACGATTTTTGATCAGATAAATGATGATGTTGGTATCGAGCAGGTGGATCACAGCGCTTCCCGCTGCTGGACCGGGAGTTTCGCTTCCTGCTGTTGAACCAGGGCAGCGACAAAATCTGGGGCAAAGCCTCCCAATACATCGAGCACTGCTTCGCCGTGCCTGGTTGGGCAAGGGTGAATCAGCAGATCGCCCTCCGCGGTGCGGGTGATCTGCACCCGATCCGTGCTGAGCCGGTACTCAGCCGGGATGCGCACGGCCTGGCTGTTGCCGTTCATGAAGACCCGGCTGGGAAGAGCCTCCATCGTGTCGATGCCGTGTGTACGCATTAGTGTAGACACCGGGTGCTGGTTCCTGCTGGCCTTGGGCTCGAGCGGATGGCGTGCCGATCGGGCAGACCGAGGATTGTGGGGCCGTGGATGCCGTCATCGGATCACGGCATCCAGGTGAACGGTCGCTACACGGCGTTCAGCACTGGTTTGCGGTGGCGCCGGTTGGTGGCTCCGCCCTGAAGGGCGAGCGCTCCACCAGCGCGGTGATGCCCAGCTGCTCGCGCCACTGAGCCAGGGGTTGCCCCCAGCCCTCCTCCCAGCGCTGGGCCAGCAGCGGCGCGCAGGCCCGGCCCAGCTCCAGGCCGAAGGCCACCGCCTGCCCCACGTCGACCTCGCTGGCAGCCGGACCCTCGAGGCAGCGATGGAGCAGATCGGCCCCCAGCAGCATTGCGCTACCGGGCCAGCGCAGCTGCATCACGTTGACGGCGCTCATCGCCGCTTCCCCGGCCGCTGTGGGCGGGCAGCCGCACACCACATGCCAGAGGTCGTGGGTGTGGCGCACCCTTTGGTGCAGCCAGGTGTCGTCGCCATCGCTGCCGGCCTGCAGCACCGGATCGGGCAGCGGCTGGCTGCCGGCACCGGCGAACCAGCTGGCGTAGGCCTGGCCAAGGCTCTCCGCAGGCAGCCCCCGCAGTTCCGACTGGCTGGGCCAGGGCCCCCAGTAGCGCTCCTGGATCAGCGCTGCGATCGCCGGGTCGCTGCGCAGGGCGGCGCGGGCGGCATCGGCCACTGGCGTGGCATAGCTGCGGGTCAGCAGATCGAAGCCATGGCCCAGGTCGTCGGGATGGGCCGCCAGGGCCGAGAGATCGGTGGCCAGGTGCAGCAGCTGGCGGCGCAGGGAGGAACGCATGGGAGCAGGGCGGGTGGGGGACCGCCGTTCAAACCTGGGACAGTTGGTAGAGATCATGCCGGCGCTGCTGGCTGGTGGGGATCGCTCGGCGGGCCAGGGCCACCTGTTCCAGATCCAGCTGGGCATGCAGCACCTGTTCCCCGCTGCCCGCCTCGGCAACCACCGTTCCCCAGGGATCCACCACCAGGGAATGGCCGTAGCTGGGATAGCCCTCGCCGTCCTCGGGCCTGGCGCTGGAGCAAGCCAGCAGGAAGCACTGGGTGTCCACGGCGCGGGCGCGCATCAGCAGGTGCCAGTGGCGGGGGCCGGTGGTGGTGTTGAAGGCGGCGGGGCAGGCGATCAAGGCGGCGCCAAGCTGCTGCTGCATCAGCAGGGCCAGCTCCGGAAAGCGGATGTCGTAACAGATCAGCAGACCCAGATTAGGCGGCTGGGCCAGCCCGGTGGCCAGCGGGTCACCGGCCCCGTCCAGCACCGTCAGCCGGTTGCCGCCCGTGAGGCTGTCGGATTCGCGGAAGCGGATGCCGCCGGGCACATCCACATCGAAAAGATGCACTTTGCGGTGTTTGGCAAGCAGACGGCCGTCGGGATCGATCACGGTGGCGGTGTTGTAGAGCCGCCCGTCGCTGCCCCGCTCGGGAATCGAGCCGGCGATCACACTCACGCCATGGCGCATCGCCAACCGCGCCACCATCGCCAGCGACGCGGACGGGCCATCCAGCAGCAGGCTGCCGGGCTCCGGCACCGGCTCGGCGTAGTCCGCGAAGCGGGCAGCCGCATAGGGGGCATTCCAGATCTCCGGCAGCATCAGCAGCTTCGGGTTGGGGGTTCCGGCCGGAGGCTGAAGCGCCCGCTCCAGCCAGGCTTCGGCGGCGCGCCGGTTGGTGGCGGGGTCCGCTCCGGGCTGCAGTTGTACCAGGGCCAGCGGCAGCAAGGTGCCGGGCGATGGTTGTCCCTCGGCCATGCCCGCCTCCGGTGCTGTTGCCTCCAGCATCGTCGCCCAGCCGTCGCCGTGAGTCTCAGCCAAACCCCAGTGGCGAAGGGGTGGAGGTAGGTGGTGGAGGTGAGGTCCAGGTTGACCGGCACGTCAAGGCAGAAACGCCCCCAGATCACTGCGGCGGGTTCGAGCGTTGCACTGGCGACAAAAGGCGCGATCAGCCGCGGCACCGAGAGGCCCCGTCCAGTGCACCTCATGGCCGGCTCTTTGCAGTGTCCCCATACGCACCTAGACGACCAAGTCAGAGGCTGTAGGGGTGCACCACACCGCCGAGGCTCAAGGGAAAATCGCGGCTGTTGCGGGTGGCAAGGGTGAGGCCATGGCAGGTGGCCGTCGCCAGGATGATCGCGTCGGGCACCTTGAGCCCGTGCCGCTGGCGTATCTGCACCGTTTCCCTGGCAATCGCCTGATCGAGCGCGATGCGAGGAAAGCTCTCCAGCCAGGGTTCGAGCCGCTCGGCTTCCCCATCCCGGCTACCCACAAGCACCTCGATCCAAGTAATCACGCTGATGGCGCTCTGGGGCTGTTGCTCTAGCCAGCGCAGGGCCGGCTCTTGTCCGCGCAGCACGTCAATCAGGATGTTGGTGTCCAGCAGCAGCATCAGCGGCCTGCCCACTCCTGGCGCAAGCTGTCCTCGATGGAGAGGGCATCCTCGGGCCGGTCATGCCAGAGGCCGAAGACCTGGCGATGTTGTGGCTGTTGCTGCTGCAACCAGAGGCGCAACGCCTCCCGCATTGCCTCGGCGCGGGAAATCCCCCGCTGCCGGCAGTGGGCATCGAGCTGATCACGCTCCGGTTCCGGCAGATCCACGATCGTGCGCATGGTGATAACGCAATCTGATAACGGCATCGTAAGGCCGGTTGGTCAGAAGCATCAGCTCTGGGAGCAAGCTCAGAGCAGGGGTGCCGTTGGACGCAGCAGATGTGACACCACCTGACCGGCCGAGGCGCCATGCCGCCGCGCCAGCATCCTTCGGGAGGATGATGAAGGTGTCGCACAACCGATTCAGCCACTGCTCAATCTCGGCCGCTTTGGTGGGTTCTGGTCGTGGCTGAGCTCGATGCCGGCCTGGATTTCGCTGCGGCCATCGCCGTGTAACTGATCACTCCCGTGGGTAGTGCAGCGTCACCGGTTCGGGGTTATCGATGTCGTAGTCGAGCAGATCAGCCGGCAGGCCCACCTGCGACTCGCGCGGGTACAGGCTGAAATCCTCGATCCGCTTGAACAGCGGCAACAGCACCCGCGCCAGGGCGTTGGGGGCGCCATAGAAGAAGGAGTGGTGCCCGAGCAGGAATTCGGTGGTGCCCGCGCCCGCCACCTGCTGCTGCCTGTGCAGAAAGGCGCGCAGCTGTTGCCGCTCATCGGGGCTGAGCTGCGGATGGGCGATCACGGCGAAGTCGCGGCCGGCCGCCACCAGGCCGGCGCGGCGCCAGTCGAGGCTGGAGAGGGCGGTGATCAGGGCCTGCCGCTCGGGCGCGAAATCCACGCAGGTGAGTTGCTGCTCCTCGATCGCCATCACCTGCTCCAAGTCGCGGCGTTGCAGCAGCTTCCATTTGTGGCGGGCGTCGTCGTGGACGACGATCGCTGCCAGCCGAACCCGTGCGTAGCGCTGCAGCAGGGCGCGGTTGGCGGCGCTGCGGGCCACGAAGGTGAACAGGAACTGGGAGCCGGTGCCGATGTAGTCGTCGAGGATTACCAGGGCCCGGCGTTGATCGGGCGCAGGCGGATTGGCCTGCAGGCCTTCGATGTTGTGAAAGCAGGTCACCGGCAGGCGGTTGGCCTTGCGGTAGAGGTAGGAGATCAGATCGCCGCTCTTGCACACGAAGGCGCGCGTGAAGTCGATGTCGCTGCAGCGCTCCACATCGAACCCATCCTCGGCCAGGTCGATGCAGAGTCGTTCGTGCAATAGGCGGCACTCGCGGATCAGCCGCGCCCAGCCGTGCATCTGCATGCACTCCAGCAGCCGCAGGGCGATCGGCTGATCGCCGGCGTCGAACTGCTCGATCCAGCGGCCGAGGGAGGGGCGGGTGATCTCGGCTTCGTTCCAGGTCTCGGCCAGGCCATCCAGACGGTGGGCGAGGGGGTTGCTCATCAGCTTTCTGCAACCCCTTGAGTCTGATGGCCCCAGTGGCTGACGATATCTAGGGTGAGGAAAGAGCCAGAGGCCTGGGTCGCCATGGGTTACCGCAGCGTCTACACCACTCCAAGGGACGCAGCCGGCTTGCTGAGTCAAGCTGCTTGAGCTGATTGTTCGCTGCGACTAGGTTTAAGTCATTCAGATGCGCCCATCCCGAATGGTTGATGGGATGGATGCCATTACCAGATCCGCCAACAGGTCGCTGCGCCCCTTCCTGATCGCTCTGGTGGCGGCGGTGCTGCTCAATTTGGGGCTGCGGCTGCGCATCTTCGAGCATGTGCTCCGTGCCCATCAGAGTGCTCCTTGGCTAATGGGTGTAATTGCGCGCGGTTTGTTGGTGGTGTTTGCTGCGTTGCTGGTGGCGTTCTGGTGGCTGCTGCTGGTGCGCTTGCTCCCAGAATTTCGCCGGGGACTGGCGCCGAGCCGACGGCAACTGGCATCCCTGGTGTGGCTGGCCTCCGGTATGGCTGCGAACAATCTGCTCTCCGAGAATATCGCCATCTATAGGCTGAATCTGTCCTCCTACACATTGCTGATAGATGCCTTGATGCTCTATCTCAGCATCAACCTGACCTTCCTATTCTGGTATTGGTTTGTCGATAATCCACCCCGGCGCCTGGGCGCTCTCTGGGAGCAGTCGAGTTCAGCCGCGTTGACCACGCCCTATGGCATCGTATTCCCAGAAGAAACACTTGAGCGTGATGTGTTGCGGTCGGATCGTTGGCAGCCTGAGTTCATGGATTATGCCTACTTCACAATTCTGAGCAGCAACTGTTTTGGTCCTCCGGAGGGGCACCTGCTAGTGGGTCGACCGATCAAGGTGTTGCACAGTGTGCACAGCCTCGCCATGATCACCGTATTCATTGTGATTCTAGCCAGGGCGATTAACACCCTCAATTGAGCCCCTCTATGGTGCCCGTTTGAGTAGGGCTCCTCCTGTGAGCGGATAACTTTGCTTGACCCAGCTGATTGCCGTCCCTAGGTTGAAGTGGTTTTGAAGCCCATCGTGCGCCGTTCAGTGCAGCCCAGGCATCCTGCTTCCCTGGTGCCGATGCTGGCGTTTCCGGTGCTTCCGGTGCTTTTGGCCATCCTTGTCGGCTGCGTCAAACCACCGCCACCGCCGCCACAGCCCACCTTTTCTCTGACCAGTCCGGCGCGCCAGGCCTTCACCGATCAGGCCACCTACCAGAGCACCCTCGAATCGATAGCCAACGTGCCGCTGGCCGCTGAGATCGACGGCCGCATTGTGGCGATGTCGATGCGCGAGGGCCAGATGGTGCGGCCGGGGGAGCTGCTGTTCCGGCTCGATCAAATTCAGCAGCAGGCCAGCCTGGCTGCCGATGCGGCGGAGGCCCGTAAGGATCGTTTCAATGCCGAGCGCTACATCTTTCTCAATGAGCAGGGCGCCGTCTCAACCAAGCAACGCGATGCCTATGTCACCCAAGCCATCTCCAGTGATGAGAAAGTTAGGGCGAGCTCAGCCACGCTGGCCTACAAGGATGTGAAGGCACCGATCGCCGGCATGGTGGGTGACATTCAGCACAAGCTGGGGGCGGTGGTGCGCCAGGGCGAAACCATCACTAACATCGTTGACAATCGCAGCCTCTGGGTGAGGTTGGATGTGCCAGGCGAGCTGGCCTATCGAGTACGGCTGGGCATGCCGGTGGAGCTGCAGGCGCCCGACAAGCCGGCGCTGAAGGCGATCGGCAAGGTGACATTTATCGCCCCGTCGCTCGATCGGCGCACCCAGACGCTGCTGGTGAAGGCCACCTTCGAGAACCCCGATGGCGCCCTGCGCGATCAGCAGCGCGTGCAGGCCAGCCTGCGCTTCGGCCGTGAGCAGAAGCTGGCGATTCCCCAGGCCGCGGTGTTGCTGCAGGCGGGGCAGACGTTTGTGTTCCGGGCGGTGCAGCCCGCTGAAGCCCAGCGCCTGATCGGCGCACCGATCACACCGGCCCCCTCGGCAGGTGCCCTGGTGGCGGTGCAGACGCCCGTGACCCTAGGCAGCCTGCAGGGAGGTCGCTTCGCCGTAATCAAAGGGCTTAGTTCCAGCGATGCAGTGGTTCTGGGCAATCTGGCCCAGCTGCGCAGCGGCATGGTGATCCCGCGGCGATGAGCCTTTCTGACACCTTCATCCGCCGGCCGGTGCTCAGCACCGTGTGCAGCATCCTGATCCTTATGGCCGGGGTGATCTCGCTGCCGCTGCTGCCGATCGAGAACCTGCCGAATATCGCGCCGCCCACAATCCAGGTGACGGCCAACCTGCCCGGGGCGGATGCGCTCACGGTGGAAAGTGCCGTAACCGGCCCGCTCGAGGAGCAGATAAATGGCGCTCCGGGGATGGATTACATCAGCTCCAACAGCACCAGCCAGGGCGTCAGCCAGATCAATGTGGTGTTCAAGGCCGGCACCGATGCCGATATAGATCAGGTGAATGTGCTGAACCGGGTGCAGACCGCCTCGGCCCAGCTGCCTGAGCAGGTGAACTCCCAGGGAGTAACGGTGCAGCAGACGGCCACCAGCTATCTGCTGGTGTACAACCTCACCTCCACAGAAGGGCAGTTCAGCCGTGAATACCTCAACGGCCTCTATCAGCTCAACCTCGCCTATCCGCTCAGCCGGGCCGAGGGCGTGGGCCAGGTGACGGTGTTCGGCGCCAGTGACCCCGCCTATAAACTATGGGTGGATCCTGCCAAGCTCAGCCGCTTCAACCTCACGATTCTGGATGTGGAGAACGCCTTGCGCTCCCAGAACCAGATCGTGGTGGGCGGAAGCATCGGCGGCCCGCCGGCATCTGCCAACAATCCCACCAACCTGCCGGTGCTGGTGCAGGGCAACCTGCGCACGGTGGAGGAGTTCGAAAACCTGGTGCTTACCCGCGGCCCCTCGGGCATGGTCAGCGACAGCGGCCCCGATGGCAGCCTGATCCGACTGCGCGATGTGGGCCGGGCGGAGTACGCCTTTCAGAACTTCAACCAGGCGGCAATCAACCTCATCACTGGCCACCCCTGCGTGGGCTTCGGGGTGATCCAGCTGCCGGGCAGCAATGCGATCACCACCGCCGAAGCGGTGGACCAGGTGCTAACTCAATTCCGCAGCACCTTGCCGCCGGCCGTGAAGTTGGAGAAGGTGTTCGACCAGACCGATTTCATCAATGCCTCGATCTTTGGGGCGCTGGATGCGCTACGCGATGCCGTTGTGCTGGTGTTATTGATAATCTTCCTGTTCCTGCAGGATTGGAAGGCCACGATGGTGCCGGCCCTGGCCCTGCCGATTGCGCTGCTGGGGGCGATGATCTTCGTCAAGGCGTTTGGCTTTTCGATCAACGAACTCACCCTGCTGGGGGTGATCCTGGCCACCGGCCTGGTGGTGGACGACGCCATTGTTGTAGTGGAGGCGGTTGAGGCCCGTATCGAGGCAGGCGATAAGCCCTTCGCTGCGGCCTCCAATGCGATGAAAGAGTTGACGGGCGCGATCCTCGCCACGGCCCTCGTTTTGCTGGCGGTGTTCATTCCCGTCACCTTTTTCCCCGGCGCCACCGGAGTGATTTACCGCCAGTTTGCCCTTACGATCGTGTTCTCAATCCTGGTGAGCACCTTTAACGCCATCAGCGGCAAGCCGTTGCAGTCGGCCCTGCTGCTGGGGGGCGGCAAGACCAACCCCACCGGGCGTGGATGGACGCTGATTGGTGGAGCCTTCGGCGCCGCCTACGGCTACCTCTTCGGCGGCTGGGTGTGGCTGTTGTTGTTCGGCGCTCTGGGGGCGCTGGTGGGCACCTACCTCAAGCCGATCTTCTCTGGGTTTAACACCCAGTTCGATCGCATGGCAGCTGCCTATGGGCGGCTGCTGGAGCGGGCCATTCGAGGCCGACGGCTTCTAGTGAGCGCCGTGCTGGGCGGGGTGGTGCTTACCGGTGTGGCCTTTATTGCCATCCCCTCAGGCTTCGTGCCCACCGAAGATCAGGGCTACGGCCTTGGCATTATCCAGCTGCCACCCCAGGCTTCGCTGGAGCAGACGATGAAGGTGGCCGATCAGGCCCGCCAGATCCTGGCGCAGGAGCCTGAAATCGTGAGCGGCGAGTTGATCGGCGGGGCCGGTTTCAACGGCGGTGCTCTCAATCAGGGCCTGTTCTTCTTTGGGTTAAAGCCGATCGAGGAGCGCAGCTCTGCTGATCAATCAGCCCGGGCGGTGGTGCAGCGGCTCAACCACCAGTTCCAGAGGATCGAGGGGGCCAAGGTAATGGCCCAACAGCCTGCTGCGGTTCCCGGCTTCAGCGCCCAGGGCGGGCTCTCATTTCAGTTCAACGACCTAAGTAATGGCGGCTACAGCCCCACCGATCTGTTGGTCATGGCTAACCAGCTGATCGATAAGGCCAAGGCCAGCGGCTTCTTTTATAACCTCTACACCCAGTTTGTGAGTGATGCCCCGGTGTGGCGAATCGAGCCCGACCGCGACCGTATGGCTTCTCTGCAGGTGGATTTCGGCACGGCGATGAAGGTCCTAGGGGCGGTTAACGGTGGGGCGTTCGTGAATCAGACCTACGAGAACGGCCAATACCGCCAGGTTTATGTGCAGGCCGAGGGCAGCAGGCGCGAAACCCTCGACAGCCTGAAGAATCTCTACGTTCCCGCAGCCGGTGGCGCCCAGATCCCGCTGCTGAATCTGGTGACGGTTCGGCTCGACAGCGCCCCGCCGATCATCAGCCACTTTGATCTCAACCGCACGGTGCTGATCCAGGGCTTCGAGGCGATCGGCAAGAGCACCGGCCAGGCGATTGATACGCTCACGGCCACTTTCCAACGGCTGAACTTCACCAACATCGGCATGGACTGGTCGGCCCTGAGCCGCTCCGAGGTGGCGGCCGGTTCACTGGCGGCGCTGGTGTTTGCCCTGGGCCTGGTGGTGGTTTATTTGGTGCTCTCGGCCCAGTACGGCAGCTACATCGATCCGCTGGTGATCCTGATGACGGTGCCGCTGGCAATCCTGGGCGCGTTGCTTTTCCTGGTGCTCAACAAGCAGGTGAACAATGTCTACGCCCAGGTGGGTCTGGTGACCTTGATCGGCCTGGCGGCCAAGAACGGAATCCTGATCGTGGACCTGGCCAATCAGCGCATGGAGGCGGGCCTGTCGGACGTGGAGGCGGCGATGGGGGCGGCCCAGTCGCGCCTGCGGCCGATTCTGATGACTGCCTCAGCTGCACTTTCCGGCTTCTTCCCGCTGGTGGTGGCAAGCGGTGCCGGCGCCATGAGCCAGCGCTCGATCGGCTCGGTGATCTTCGGTGGGCTGCTGGTGGCTACGGCGATGAGCCTGTTCGTGGTGCCGGCCTTCTATGTATTGATGAAACGGCTGGAGGCAAGCTGGTTCCCGGCCAGTGCCAGCAATCCCTCCATCCCTGCTTACTGATGCCCCTGACCCATCCGCCCGGATACCAGCCGCCGCGCCAGAGTCAGGTG
>NZ_JAGQCR010000209.1:0-5552 GCF_024346295.1 Cyanobium sp. BA20m-14 | reverse complement strand
CATCGCCGCTCGCTCTGGCGGGTCCCGGGAGACCCTGGCCCGCAGGGCGGCCGGTGCCGCCGCACCGACGAAGGGCAGCAGTACAAATTCACTGAACCCGGCCTGTTGATTTTGCCAGGCATGGCATTGCAGGGCCACCAGGGTGAGCAGGTGGGCGACGAGATCGGCGGGCGACTCGATGTGTCCCGCCATCAGGGTGCTGGTGGCGGCTAAACCGCACCGATGCACTTGCAGCATCACGGCAACCCAGGCGCGAGCCGAGAGCTTCTCGGGGCAAAGGACCCGCCGCACGGGCTCGCTGAGCACCTCGGCCGCCGTGCCCGGAATGGATGCCAACCCCACTGCCTGTAGTCGCTTGAGCACCACATCGAGCTCCAGCCCATCCTCTTGGGCGAAGAAGAGGAGCTCCTGGGGTGAGAAGGCATGCAGATGAATGCCCGGAGCTGCCCGCTGCAGTATTTCCAACAGGCGCTCGGCATAGGCCAGCTGGCTGCCATTGATCGTCGCGGCGGGGTTAAGCCCCCCCTGGATGCAGAGCTCCGTGGCTCCCAGCTGTTGGGCTTCCGCTGCCCGCGCTTCGAGCTCGGCCTCGCTGAGCCAGTAGGCCCCTTGGTCCCCGGCATCGCGGCGAAAAGCGCAGAAGCTGCAGTGCTTGACGCAGTGATTGGAGACGTTGAGATTGCGGTTAACCACGTAGGTGACCGTGTCGCCGGCAATATCAGCGCGGAGGGCATCTGCAGCCAGGCGCAACTGTTCGTCATCCCCCTCCGTCGGCAAGCGGCTCAAAAGGGCCAGACCAAGGGGGGCCAGGTCATGGGGGGCATAACCGTGGGGAGCCAGCCCGTCGGCATGGGCTGCCCCAATAGCTTCGAGCAGGTGGGCCAAGTCAGGGGTGCGCCCAGGGTTGGTGCTGGTGCTGGGGCCAGGGGCCGCCGGGGCTGGCACCAACAGATGGGCTGCCTTCTGCCAGGCCCATGGAGCCAGCCCGGCGGGCAAGGGCTCAGTCATCTAGGGCGCTTGGCTTGCAGTGCCCTGCGCCGGCGGCGATCACGCCATTCGACCGTAGAGAGGTAGATCACCCCCCCGCTGACGAAAAGCAGGAGCAGCACTGCGATTGCAGAGAGCACCTGGGAGGGGATGGGCAGCTCAGGCACCGAAGGACGCCAGCTCGGTATCAGAATTTGATGCTGTTGTCGCCATGACGGCCCCAGACAACCATGGCAATCGAGAAACTGAACAGGGCCGCCAGCGAAGCCCAGCCAAAGCTAATCAACATGGCGCTGCCATTCGTAGTTGTCCCCAGTTTACCTAGGCTTGGGGCCATCCGCTCCTGATAAGTTTTGGTTGTGGCAACGATCTCCCCAGGCGCCGTTCAGGAGCGACAGCGGGTTCGCCAGAGCTACCCGAGCTTCAAGGTGGTGGTGCTCGACGACAATGTGAACACCTTTCAGCATGTGGTGGAGTGCCTGGTGCGCTACATCCCCGCCATGCAGCCAAATCAGGCCTGGGAACTGGCCCACCGCATCGACGGCGAGGGCTCCGCTGTGGTCTGGTGCGGCCCCCAGGAGCAGGCTGAGCTCTACCACCAGCAACTCGGCGCCGAGGGCCTGACCCTGGCACCTTTGGAGCAGGGCTGATGGGCCGGGTGGTGATCACCCACAGCACCTACATCGAGGGCCTGATCCCCCTGCTTCAGCGGCTGGCAAGTTTGCCGGGAATTGCCACTGTCACCCCCGCGGTGATCTCTCGGGTGCGGGGGCGGAGCCCCCAGCTGCGCCTACGGGTGTCCACCGAGATCACCGGTGGCCACAAGTTGGTGGCGCGCCGGGGCAGCAGCGTCCAGGAGGTGTTTGTGGTGACCAACTGGAGCAAAGAACAGCTCCAGCAAGCACTGGACCAACTACTCGATCAGGACCCATCCAGCAGCAGTGCACCCGAGGGCCGGCGCTCGTAGAGCGCCGGCGCCTGAAAGCGGGCAAAGGCACCACCTTCGCGAAACCAACTGCCATCTTCCAGTTCCAGGCCCAGGCTGGAGAGTTGGAGCTGCCAGCGTTGCTGCAGATAGGTGGCGTAGTCGTGTGGGGTGGTCTGGGGTGCCTGCCAGTGCACCACGACGAAGGCCAGGCCCCGGACCCTGACAAGCCCCTCTGGCTCCTCCTCGACCTGCTCTTGATAGAGAAAGGTGCGGAAACGCTGGGGACCATCCGGCCCCTCCAGCGAGTATTTGCGCAGGTAGAGCTGCCTGGCTCGGGGGAACAGGGAGCCCGGAGCCATTGAGAGCAGGGAATTAAAAGCCTGATCAAAGCTGTTCATAGGCTCAGGGGCTGCACATCGGGCAGCAGGTTCGATGGCCCCCAGAATGGCGCCTGGCCCCACCGCCGTTCCAGCTTCCCGATGCCGATCACCCCAGACCAGCTCAAGCAGGCCATGGCCTGGCGGTATGCCACCAAGCTGTTTGATCCGAGTCGCCGCATCGATGCAGAAACTTGGTCCGCACTGGAGAACGCCCTGGTGCAGAGCCCCTCGAGCTACGGCTTGCAGCCCTGGAAATTTCTGGTGATCGGCGATCCTGCCCTGCGCCAGCAGCTGCGACCTGAATCATGGAACCAGAGCCAGATCACCAACGCCTCCCACCTGGTGGTGTTTCTGGCCGAACGCCAGATCGGGGCCGAACAAGCTGATCGGCTGCTGAGCGCCATGGCCAGCACCCGGGGCCTCGATGCTGGGGCCCTGGCCACCTACCGGCGCATGATCGAGGTGGACCTGATCGAGGGGCCCCGCAGCCAGCAGATTGGGCGTTGGACCAGCAACCAGGTGTACATCGCCCTGGGCACCTTCATGACGGCCGCAGCTTTGCTGGAGGTGGATACCTGTGCGATCGAGGGATTCGATCCGGCGGCCTATGACCGGATCCTGCAACTGGAGGATTCCCCTTACCGCAGCTGTGTGGTGTGCGCAGCGGGCTATCGGGACCCCGCTGACAAGTACGCCAGCGCAGCCAAGGTGCGTTATCCCGCCAGCGAGTTGATTGAGTTGCGCTGAGGGACTTAAAAGGGTTTTAAGAGGATTTTAAAAAGGGGGTGGACCACCGTGCCGTTTTGCCCCAGCGTTCGACCTGGTGTTACCAGAAGGGGGGTCAAGGACGGGGCGCCGTTTCCGGCTGCAAGGCCGGCTTACGTTGCTTCCGCTGCAGACCCCCATGTCGAAAAGGGAGTCAGATCAGAAAACTGTAAAAGGCAGTCACCAACAAAGCAGTCCGCACCCATCCTATGCGCTTGGCAATGGCCAGATGCTGCGCACCCGAGCCAGCAGCTGCTCTGCTTCCAGCGCCCGCTCCTGGGGACTGGCTCCGCCAAGCAAGAGGGTGATGTGGCCCAGTTTGCGGCCGGCGTTGGAGCCCTGTTTGCCATACCAGTGCACGCTGGCGTCAGGGAGGGCAGCCAGGGCCTCCCGCTGGCTTGGGTAGTCGTTGGCAGAACTCTCGAAACCGAGCAGATTCACCATCAAGGCGCCAGGCACCCGCAGGGCTACCGAACCCATCGGCATACCGCTGACGATGCGCACCTGCTGCTCAAACTGGCTGGTGTGGGAGGCCTCGATGGTGAGGTGACCAGAATTGTGGGTCCGGGGGGCAATTTCATTGACTTGCAATCCGCCGGGGCCGTAGAAAAACTCGATCGTGAGCACCCCCACGTAGTTGATAGCCGTGATCAGTGACGCGGCGATGTTGCGGGCATAGGCCTGAACCGCCTGGGGCAAATGGGCTGGGGCAAGCACCCAGTCACACACCTGTTGGTGCTGGTGGGTCTGCACCAGGGGGTAGCACTGCAGGTTGCCATCCCTGTCGCGGCAGGCCAGTTGGGAGAGCTCCAGTTCAAACGGCACCATCTCCTCCAGGATCCAGTCGCCCTGGGGCACCCTGGTCTGGAGGGAGGCCAGCTCCCCTGGCCCCCCAAGCACAACCGTACCCTTGCCGTCGTAGCCGCCACTGGCGAGCTTCGCCATCAGGGGATAGGCAAAATCGGCGGGCAAAACCCCATCGGTGGGCAGTTCACACCACCGGGGAGTGGGCAGGCCCAGACCCTGCAGCAACTGGCGCTGACGGCGTTTGCACACCAGGGGAGACAGGGCCTCAAGGCTCGGCAGGAAAACCACCCCTTCAAAACCCAATGGGGCCAGGGCGGGCAGGTCAAGCCACTCATTTTCAAAGGTGATCGCACCGCTGCGTCGGGCCAGCTCGCGGGTGGCGGAGATGTCGTCGAGATTGGCCAAAACCACCGATGTGGCGAGGGCCGCGGCTGGATCCTGGGCCGATGGGGTTTGGATATGGAGCGGCACCTCGAGCCTGCGGGCCGCTGCCGCCAGCAGCATGGCCAGCTGGCCGCCCCCTACAACCCCGACGGCCGAGCCTGCCAGTGCTGACACCGGATCAGCCATCACCCAGTTATTGCCAATCCAACAGGCTAAGGGGCCAGCGGTCAGGCCAGCCCCTTGTCGGCAGCAAAAAGAAAGCGCACCAGGCTGAGCAACAGCACGATCAGGAACAGGGCCAGGCCGATGGTGCAGGCGTAGCTGATCTCCAGCTCCGCAAAGGCCTGGTCGTAGACGTAATAAACCAGGGTCCGGGTGGAATCGGCGGGCCCCCCCTGGGTCATTAGGTAGACCTCCTCAAACACCTTGGTGGCGGCGATGGCAGAAATCACGGCAACCAAGGTGATGTAAGGGCTGAGCAGGGGCAAGGTGATGTCGAGGTGCTTGCGCAAGCCCTCACTGCCATCGAGGGCGGCTGCCTCATAGAGGTCGGGGGAGATGCCCTGGAGGCCGGCCAGGAAGATAACCATGTAGTAACCAAGGCCCTTCCAGAGGGTGACCAGCAGTACCGAGGGCAGGGCGAGCACCGGGGAGCTGAGAAAGCCAATGGGATCAAAGGCTGGACCCAGCAGGGCTCCAAGCCAGCCATTGACCAGGCCGTTCTCGGCGTAGATCCAACGAAAGGCGATTGCGGCCACCACGATCGACACCAGCACGGGCGCATACAGGGCACCGCGGAACCAGTGGATCCCGGGCAGCTGGCTGTTGACCAGCACTGCTAGGGCCAGCGCCCCGAGCACAATCGGGGGCACCACTCCCACCAGATATAGAAAGGTGGTGCCGGTGACCCGGAAAAACATCGGATCGCTCAGCAGCCGCCGCACGTTGGCCAGGCCCACAAATCGCAGCGGTTCGCTCACATCCAGGCCAGCCTGGCTGAAACTCATCACCAGGGCCATCGCTGCCGGGATCAGCACCGAAAGGCAGATCAGTACTAGGGCTGGCAGCAGAAAACCCCAGGCTGTGGCGGTGCGGGGGGCAGAGAGAGACATGCACGACACCGGGTCCCATCATTGTGGGGGCAGGTGCTGCAGACCTGCCACTCCAGACACCAGCAAGCCAACCCGCCCGCTCCCATGACCGCTGCGCCCACCGCCATTCGCACCATCGAGGTGGCGCTCAGCGCCAACCCCTATCCGGTGCTAATAGGCACCGGTGCCTTGGTCAGCCTGGGGGAGCAG
>NZ_JAGQCR010000208.1:0-5589 GCF_024346295.1 Cyanobium sp. BA20m-14 | reverse complement strand
ATAGCGCCCCCGTTCGCTGGCAATCATTTTCACCGCCGGATGCTCGAGCGAGGTGGTGCCGTAGCAACCCTGGGCCTCGCGCGCCTTGTCCGGCTCCCAGCGGCTCTCCACCGTCAGCACCGCCAGCTCCTGGCCGCGATAGGTGAGCAGCAGCCTGTCGCCGACGCCAATCGAGCCGTCGTCGGTGTCAAAGACAATCGGCAGGCCAAACAGCAGGCCACTGGTGGTGCGGTGGGTCGCCACCACGGCGTCGTAATCCTCCTGGTGCATGAAGCCACGCAGGGGCGAGAAACCGCCCACCACGAGCAGCTCCACATCGCAGGCGTTGCGATCGCTGCACTCGACACTGCGGCTGATCCCCAACTTGATGGGCTCCCGCTGCCCGGCAGCCACCATCAGGTTCACCAGCACCCCCCCGTGGGGGGCAATCAGGCCCGCAGAGCTGGCGGGAACTGGCGTTGTGGCATTGATAGTGGAACTAATAGTGGAATCAACAGCGGTCATGAGATGGTCTCGTTATCACTCAGGCCTGCTCGAGGCGGCCGAAGAGCTGGCCGACGATCTTGACGTCCACCACCGCCTTGGTACCCATGTCGGAGTCGGAGGGCTGGATGGCGGTGAACACGCCGGCAAATTCGCCGGTGGTTGGATCAACCTTGGTGATCGAGAGGTTCATGGTGCCGGAACCATCCACATAGCGCTTGACGGTTTCACCGGTGAATTCATCACCGGCAGGCACCAGGCCCATCGCACTGCTGTAGCCGGTGGTGAGACCGCGGCCCTTGGGGTCAAGAAAGTTGCTGGTGCGGTAGCTGGGAGCCCGATAGGGACCTTCGAAATCGGTGCTGGTGGTGAGGGCGGTGCCGTCGGCACTGGCCACCAGCTCCTTGCTGGAGAAGGTGAAGGGCACCTCCTCACCACCAGGCAGGAGCACGGTGATCGGCTGGAAATCGATGCCGCCCAGCTCCTTGAAGGTGAGGCCGTCGGCGCCCACGGTCAGATCGCCATAAACCTGATCGAGGCTCGAGGTGAAGCGGGTGAGGATCTTGCCAGCGACAAACTGGGCCTCCTGGCGCTTGTTGGCGGGCTCGCCCTTCACATACACCTCTGCTGGGTGCATGCAGATCTCGCGGAGCTGATATTTCGCGGAGGGGTCGAGGGTGATTGAACCGCGGGCCGAATCCGGCAGGGTCGGGCAGTCGTTGGCCAGGCCGGTGTTGTGGATGTCGTCGTAGGTGAGGTTGGCGCGATCCACGGCCTTGGCCCCACCGCTGCAGGCGGTCACCAGGGTCAGGCACAGCGCCAGCACGAGGGCCAGCAGAGGACGAAAACGCATGGGAGAACGCCGCAGATACGGCGGTTGGGGACTGGGCTGGGGCGGATCCTACCGGTGCAAAACCCTGATTCCCCGTACGATGTCGCGGCTCTCAACAACCTGTATGCGAGCGAGCCTCGCGAGCGTGGATAGACACATCTGATGGGCCTGACGACCAGCCAGCAGCAGCGACTCACCAGCCAGCTCGGCCAGCTCGAGCTGGCTGGGGAACTGGAGGGCCAACCCGAATCCCTGCTCGCGCTGCTGCGCCAACTGGAGCAGCTGCATCGCTCCGTTCAGGACGGGGCCTTCCGCAGCAGCCTGCCCAGCGACCGCAGCCAGCTCTTCAGGCTGCTGGAGAGCATGGAGCGCAGCGGCGGCTGGCCCTACATCCCCCGCCCCCAACTGCGCAGCTATCTGGATCAGCTGCAGGCCCAGCAGGCGCCCCCCCCGGCTACTACGGCCGCAGTGCTGTGAGCAACTGCTGGGCAATCGCCAGCTTGGATGCGCTCAGGAGCTGCTGCTCACCCTCTGCGCCACCGCCGGTCCCACCGCCTGCGCCACCGAGCAGCCAGCCCTGGTTGGTATCCACGGCGAAGCCGGCTCCGGCCTGATCGATCGGATTGGCAAACAGCAGGTCGCAACCCTTGCGGGCCCACTTGGCCCGGGCGGCGGGCAGCACGTCACCCGACTGGGCCGCAAAGCCCAGGATCCTCTGGCCAGCGGGCCTTCTCGCCACCAGGCCCGCCAACAGATCCGGCACGGCCTGCCAACCCGTGCTGAGCTCGGCCGCCAGGTCGTGCTTGCTGAGTTTGATGTCGAGCGGCTGCTGGCGGCGGTGGTCGGCCACGGCCGCCGTCATGGCGATGGCATCGAAGCCGGGTTGGAGCCGCAGCAGGGCCTGCTCCATCTCGGCCGCCGTCTGCACGGGCTCGCAGCAGAGGCCAGCGAGGAGCTGGGGGTCTAGGGCCAGGGGGCCATGCACCAGGGTCACCTCTGCCCCCCGGAGCCGCGCCGCCTGGGCCAACAACACCCCCATGCGGCCGCTGCTGGGATTGGTGATACAGCGTGCCGGGTCAAGGGGTTCGCGGGTGGGACCGGCCGTCACCAGCAGCCGCAGGCCAGACCAATCGCGCCGCCAGCCCCAGAGCTGCAGGCATTCCAGGGCCAGCAGCAACTGCAGCGGCTCGGCCATGCGGCCATCCCCCTGGCGGTCACAGGCCAACAGCCCCGGCGCCGGGCCCAGGGGCAACACCCGCTCAAAACTTTCCAGCAACTCCCAGTTGCGGCGCACGGCCGGAGCCGCCCACATCGCCGTGTTCATCGCTGCCGCCGCCAGCACCGGCGCTTCGCAGGCCAACAGGGTGCTGGCCAGCAGGGTGTCGGCGAGCCCGTGCACCCAGCGACCCAGGCTGGTGGCACTCAAGGGCGCCACCAATACCAGCTCCGCCCACTCGGCCAGCTCCACATGGAGGGGGCGGGATGCCTGGTGGCTCCACTGGTCGCCGTCGAGCAGGCAGGGATTGCGGCTGAGGCAGGCCAGGGCCACCGGGCTTACCAGCTGGGCCGCCGACGGGGTGAGCAGGCAGCGCACCTGGGCACCGCGCTGCACCAGGGCGCTGACCACCAAGGGCATCTTGACCGCGGCGATGCTGCCGCTGATGGCCACCAAAATGCGGCGACCCGCCAGGGGGTCAGTTGGGTCTGGCTCAGTCTTCATCAAAGGGTTCCTGATCCACCAGATGCACGTAGGGGCGTGCCAATTCAGGCTTGTGAATGGCCAGCGCACGCATCAGGTGCCAGTCGTCCAAGCCGTCGAAGGCGCTGGGATAGTCGTCTTCCTCGAGGCGGCGAGCCAGCTCGGCGACTGAGGCTTCATCAAAGGCGGCGAGCCGCTCCGGGGTGATCGACGCGCTCATGGCAAGGAAGTGGCGGAGATGTCGGAGATAATGGCCAAGGAAAGCTCCGAGGAGCCCGAATTAGGGGATTTAGCTCAGCTGGTAGAGCGCTGCGATCGCACCGCAGAGGTCAGGGGTTCGAGTCCCCTATTCTCCACTTTTATCGCCAACCCCGCTTTGAGCAGGCAGCATGAACTGGCAACCTGACGCCGAGGCCCTGCTCAAGGAGGTGCCATTTTTCGTGCGGCCGGCCGTGCGACGGCGAATCGAAGCAATGGCCCGGGAAGCGGGGATTGGCGAGGTGGATGGGCCCTTTTACGAGCAGGCCAAAGCTCAATTTGGACAGACATGAGCAGGCGATGGGTTAAAAGGGTTGATTAGTCAACGGCCATAGATGTCGCAGTCGAAGCGCGAACAGGTGGTCAGCCACCTGCGGTACATCCGCCAGGAACTCCGCGAGATGCACCAGGGAGTGATGGATGACGGCCTGCTACCTGAGGCCGGCGAAGTGCGGGGCGTCATGGCCCAGATGGAAGCTCTGCTGGAGTTGCTGGAAGGCAAGGCCTCCCGCAAAAAAGACGGCGACAGCTGAGGTTCTGGTCGTCAAGGCCCCCAGGGGACGCTCTGACAAACGTCTGCTGCCCATTGAACAGCCCCGATCCAACCGCTTTGGTTCTGGGGTCCCCATCACCCAGCCCGGGCCTCGGCCACGGGCTTTTTTATTGGATTCCCCTATCTGTGGTGGCAAGAGGCTACCCAAGCGCCAGAAATGGTGTAGATATGGTGTGGCAGGGCTCGGGCCGGGTGATGGGGATCACCACCGTTCGCTTCCCTGCCACCCTCTTTCCCTGAGGTCTCCGCTGATGCCGGTTCAGCCGTGATCGCCAGACCCCCCGAGCGGCCCTACCAGCAAACCCGCTTCCAGGAACGGGTGGCCCAGGCCAGGGCGGGCTTGGAGCGCTGGGCGGCCAATCCCTGGCGGCGGATTTCGCTGCTGCTGATCGTGTTGCTGGTGAGCTTCAGCATCGGGGGCGTGGTGGGATCAATCACCGGAGCCTTCTCCCAGCTGGATCCCCTTGGGGCCCTGATCTGTGTGGTCGCCATCGAACTGGCCATTCGCGCCCGCGGGCCCCTGATCCGGCGCAGGGGTGACGACCTGGTCTTGCAGCTGATCGACATGGCCCGCATCGGGCTGCTCTACGGCCTGATGCTAGACGGCTTCAAGCTGCTCTGATCAGGTCCACTTGATACCAGCGGCTCGGCTGCCGCCAGCAGATAGAGCAGGGCCATGCGAATCGGGATGCCGTTGCGCACCTGCTCTTCCACTAGGGCCACCTGGGGATCATCCAGCACCGCCCCGGCCAGTTCCACGCCTCTGTTGACCGGCCCCGGGTGGAGAACGGGCACGGGGCGGCCGCAGAGGGTGAGGCGCTCAGCGGTGATGCCGAAGCGCCGGTGATAGCTATCCAGGCTGGTGAGCAGGTGCTGATGCATGCGCTCCTGCTGAAGGCGCAGGGTCATCACCGCATCGGCCCCGGCCAGGGCCGCCTCCAGGCTGCGCTCAACCCGCACCGGACCCCGCATCGCCACCGGATCGGCCGCCTGGCCTGGCGGGGGGGCGGCCACAAAGTCAGCGAAGGCATCCGGCAGCAGGGTGGGCGGGCCGCAGAGCACCACCTCGGCGCCGCAGGCGGTGAGGGCCCAGAGGTTAGAGCGGGCGACGCGGGAGTGAAGCACATCGCCCACGATCACGATGCGCTTGCCCCGCAAGGCCGCGGGCGTGGGGGCTTCAGGGGCGAAGTGGCGCGCCAGGGTGAACAGATCCAGTAGCCCCTGGCTGGGGTGGCTGTGCAGGCCATCGCCGGCATTGAGCACCGCCACCCGCTCACCGGCCCGGTCAAGGTCGACCGCCAGGCTCTGGGGCACCCCGGCGCAGCGATGGCGCACCACCAGCACGTTGGCGCCCATGGCCACGTAGGTGCGGGCCGTGTCGAGCAGGCTCTCGCCCTTGCTCAGGGAGCTGGAGGAGGGCGAAAAGCTCTGCACATCGGCCGAGAGCCGCCGGGCCGCCAGCTCAAAGCTGCTGCGGGTGCGGGTGCTGGGCTCAAAGAACAGGCTGGTCATCAACCGCCCCTGCAGGGCCGGCAGCTTGCGGGCACCGGCCACCGGCAGGGCGCGAAAGCGCTGGGCCAGGGAGAGCACGGTGGCGTAGTCGTCCAGGGAGAAGGCCGCCAGATCGAGAACGTGACGGTGGCTCCAGCTGCTCAAGGGATGCGGCGGCTCACGGAGTCAGGGTAGGCCCAGCCGACAAACCCCACAGCCCTATTTTTTAAGGTAATCCCCCTACCAAGGCAAGGCCTCGCCATGGCTGAATCC
>NZ_JAGQCR010000207.1:0-5595 GCF_024346295.1 Cyanobium sp. BA20m-14 | reverse complement strand
AATATGGACGTGGGGCGGGACATACTTGGAGGAGATGTCGTCGGCAATTGACTGGATCTCAAGGCGTTCCTCGAACCAGTTGTAGACCGGGTTAGCAGCCTGTCCGGAGTTTCCAGCAGGTGTGTTCGCCATGCAGCTGGTGGGGTAATTGCGAAAGTCTACCGATGATCAAGAGCAGCTCGTGAGTGCCCAGCCCCCCAGGCCCAGGCCTTCTCAACCCTTTGCAACAGGCCGGTCCAAGGCCAGGCATCCGCTGCGGATCCTGCTGCTGGTGGCATTGCTGGCCCTCAGCCTGCTGGCCGGGCCAGCCAGGGGGACCCTGGCCCTCAGTGACACCCAGCAGCTGGTGGTGGAGGCATGGCGCCTGGTGAACCAGAGCTATGTGGATCCCGCTCGCTTCGACCAAGTGCACTGGAAGCGCCTGCGCCAGAAGGCCCTCGAGCAACCCATCTCCAGCTCAAGCGACGCCTATGACGCCATCGAGGCGATGCTCACCCCCCTGGGCGACCCCTACACCCGGCTGCTGCGACCGGGCGACTACGCCACCCTGCGCTCCAACACCCAGGGCACGGTTACCGGAGTTGGACTGCAGCTGGGCCTACGCAGCCCCGATCAACAAATCGTTGTGATCGCCCCGCTGGATGGCTCCCCCGCCTCTGAAGCCCAGATCCCCAGCGGTGCAGAAGTGGTGCAGGTGGATGGCAAGGCCAGTGAGGCCCTTGGGCTCGAGCAAACAGCCGCCGCCCTGCGGGGCCCAGCCGGCAGCAGGGTGCTGGTGCAACTCACCATCAGGGGAAAGCCCCGGGAAGTGGAGCTGGAACGGCGCCAGGTGGAACTGCGGCCGGTGCGCAGCAAGCGGCTGCGGGTGGGCGACCACACCCTGGGGTACCTGCGGATCACCCAATTTTCCGAACCGGTGCCCGAGGCCGTTCAGGAAGCCCTGGCAGATCTCAACGGCAAGGGCATCGAGGGCCTGATTCTGGATCTGCGCAACAATTCCGGAGGCCTGGTGAGTGCGGGGCTGGCGGTGGCGAACGACCTGCTCGATGGGGCTCCGATTGTTGAAACCCAGGACCGCAATGGGCTCAGCTCCCCCCAGCAGGCAAGCCCTGGCCAGCTCTTCGACGGACCGATCCTCACCCTGGTGAACGCGGGCACCGCTAGCGCCAGCGAAATCCTGGCGGGGAGCCTCCAGGACAACGGCCGCAGCGAGCTGGTGGGGGCACGCACCTTCGGCAAGGGACTGATTCAAACCCTGATCCCCCTTGGCGACACCAGCGGCCTGGCCGTAACGGTGGCCCGCTACCTCACGCCCAGCGGCCGCGACATCCAAAACCAGGGCATTGAACCCGATGTGGTGCTGCCCCAGCCCGAACCCCTCGATCCCGGCGGCGAAGGCGACAGTTGGCTCGAACAGACGGGCCGCTTGCTTGCAGGCCGCCTGGACGGGACCCCATAAAGATGGGGGAACGCACGTATCACGACCCGCTGCACGGGGCGATCCGCCTCGATGGCGCCGACCCGGCCGAAGCCCTGGTCATCGACCTGATCGACACCGCCCCCTTCCAGCGCCTGCGTCGGGTGCGCCAGCTGGGGCCAGCTTTTCTGACCTTCCACGGAGCCGAATCGAGCCGCTTCACCCATTCCCTGGGGGTATTGCATCTGGCCCGGCTGGCCCTGGGCCAGCTGGAGCGCCGCAATCCCGCCCTGGCCGAGCACCGGGCCGTGCTCTACGCCGCGGCCCTGCTCCACGACGTGGGCCATGGGCCCCTGAGCCACTCCGGTGAAGAGATGTATGGGCTGCACCATGAAGCCTGGTCGGGTCGCCTGATCCGGGAACACCCGGCACTGCGGGACCGGCTGGAGACCTATGCCCCAGGCACAGCAGTGGCCGTGGCCGCCCTGCTGGAGCACGGCCAGTACCCCAACGCCGCGATCCAGGCCCTGGTGAGCAGCCAGCTCGACTGCGACCGGCTCGACTACCTCCTGCGCGACAGCTACAGCACCGGCACCGCCTACGGCAAGCTTGATCTCGAGCGGATCCTGGCAGCCCTAACCCTGGCCCCCGATGGCCAACTGGCCATCACCCCCAAGGGACTGATGGCCGTGGAGCACTACCTGGTGGTGCGCAATCTGATGTACCGGAGCGTCTACAACCACCGGCTCAACGTGGTGTGCAACTGGCTGCTGCGCCAGACCATCGCCAGCGCCCGCAGGCTGGGGCCGGCAGAGGTTTGGGCCGACCCGGTGATGGCCCGTTGGCTGTGGCATTGCGATGGGCTCGATCTCGAGACCTTCCTGGCCAACGACGACATCCGCACCGGGTATCACCTGATGCGCTGGATGGAGGAAGGCCCTGCGGAGCTGCAGGCCCCTTGCCGCCGACTGCTGGAAAGACGGCTGCTCAAGGCCACCGCCGTAAGCCACCTGGAGCCGGGCCGGCGGATGGAGCTGCTGGCTGCAGCCCGTCAATTGAGTGAAGCTGCAGGATTAAATGCCGAAACCAGCTGTGGTCTGGAGCAGCGCCAGAACCGCGGCTACCACCCCTATGAAGGCGGCTTGCGGCTCTGGGATGGCGAGCACCTCCAGGCCCTGGAGCAGCGCTCTGCCCTGGTGCAGAGCCTCACCATCCCAGTGGAGCTGGCCTGGCTGATCCACCCTGCCGAGGTGGCGCCTAAGTTGCGCAAATTGGTGGGCCGCTGAGCAGGGACGCCGCTGGGGAGCCATCTATGGGAGCAGATTCGGGAGCAGAGCTGATTCCAGCCCAGGCGGGCCAGGGGCTGCACCGGCTAGTGCTGCCTGCTCCAGCGACCATCCACAGCGGCCAGGTAGCGCCGCTGCAGGAAGCCGCCGCCCTGGTGCAGTCGGCCGTGGCCAGTGCGCGTCTGCTGGGCAGCGGTGGGCCCCGGGGCCTGCTCCAACTCGAGGCCGGATCCTGGCGTCTCAGCCTGGGCCAGCTAAGCGAACTGCGCGACACCCTGGCAGGCCTGGAGCTGGAACTGGCCAACCTCTGCAGCAGTAACCCCCAGACCCATGTGGCGGCAGCGGCCCTGGGGATCGAAAGCCAGTGGCCGGCCCAGGCAACCCCCAGGGGGAATGGCCCGGGCGACCCCGATCCTGAGCTGGTGGTGCACCGGGGCACCCTGCGCTCCGGCGATCATCTGCAAACCCAGGGGACCCTCCTGTTGCTCGGGGATGTAAATCCCGGGGCGCGAATTTCCGCCGCCGGGCACGTGCTGGTATGGGGGCGGCTGCGGGGCACCGCCCATGCCGGCTGCAATGGCGACACCGGAGCGAGGATCGTGGCCCTCCAGCTCAGGCCCCTGCAGCTCCGCATTGCCACAACCGTCGCCCGGGGGCCAGATGGATCCCCACCAGCCGGCCTTGCCGAAGAGGCCAAGATCGTCAATGGAGCCATCCAGATCGACCCGGCCCAGCCAGGCTGGCCCCTCAGCGGTTGATCAGCCCCAGGCCGCCCAGCAGCCCCGCCCCGGCCATGAACCAGAGCGGCGAAATGCGGCTGCGCAGCATCAACGCGCACATTAAGCCATGTGGGTTGACGCAAACCCGAGTGTTCGCAGGGGTTGTCGGCCGCAGTTCCGGGGGAAACACAGGTAGCGGCAGCAGAAGCGGCGGCAAAATCGACTCAGCAGCCCGCTGCCGGTTGCCAGCAGCAAACAGCCGCTCCGATCACCGCGCCGGCGCCGGCCCACCACCGCCGAGCACCGGGCCTGGAGGCCATGCCCCAGGAGGGGATCCATTGGCCCCTGCTGGATACCACATGGGCAGGGCGCAGCGCTGAGGATCTAACGGCCGCTCACCGCCGGGCGGCGATCGAGCACGATCAGCACGGGATCTTGCCCGGCAGCCCATACTGGGAGGGAACGTAGCTGCCGGTGATTCAGCTACCTGGACATGCCGCTGTCCTTCCTCACCAAAGCAGACCGCCTGAGCTAGTGCGGCCCATTCCCAGGGTGGAGTTACAAGTGTGGGTCAACCCTAGGAGCCTGTCGCACATAAACCACCCACAGCCTCTCCGCAGACGCCCTTAAATCTGCCTAGATCCCTGTGACCGCAATGGTTTCGGGTGATAAACTGGGCTATGTGCAAGCTCAAGACTTTCCGTCCCTGGAACCCTGAGCAGACCCTGCTCTTGCCGCCATCGCCGATTGATTGGCTGCCGGCGAACCATCTGGTGTTCTTTTTGCTGGATCTGGCAACCGAGCTGGATCTGGGAGTCATCTATGCGGTCTATGACCAGCGGGATTCCCGTGGGGTCAAGGCCTACGAGCCGCGGATGATGGTGGCACTGCTGCTGTACGCCGACTGCGTCGGACTGCCATCCTCTCGCCGGATCGAGAGGGCCTGCTGGGAGGACGCCGCCTTTCGGGTTCTTACCGGTAACCAGCAACCGGACCACAGCCGCATCAGTGATTTCCGCCGCGTCCACCTTGATGCCCTGGCGGGACTGTTCGTGCAAGTGCTGCGCCTCTGCCAGAAGGCGGGTCTTGTGAGCCTGGGCAATGTGGCGCTGGATGGCACCAAGATGAAAGCCAATGCCTCAAAACACAAAGCGATGAGCCACGAGCGGATGCTCAAAGCCGAGGCTCAGCTGCAGACGGAGATGGCCGCGCTGCTGCGCAAGGCCGAGCTGATCGACGCCCAGGAAGACGAGCGCTACGGCAAAGACAAGCGAGGCGATGAGCTGCCGCAGGAACTCCAGCGCCGGCAGGACCGGATTGAGGCGATCCGCAAGGCCAGAGCAGAGCTGGAAGCGGAGGCTGCCGCCGATCAGGCCCGCCAGCGCCAGCAGCAGGCCAAAGAGGCCGAACAACAGGTGGCTGGGGCTGAAACGACCCAGGCCGACGCCAAGACCAGAGAGAAGGCTGCACGCCGTGCCAAAGCCGCACGCCAACGCGCCGAGGCGGCTCGGCAGCTGGCCACCGAGAAGGCTGAGGCAGCGGGCCGGCCGGCCCCAGATCTGGAGGTCAGCGCTGATCCCCAGGCGATGCCCAGCCGCAACCTGCCCACCGATGCAGCCGGAAATCCAAAAGGCACGGCCCAGCGCAATTTCACTGACCCGGACAGTCACATTCTTAAAGGTGGGGACGGCTGGATTCAGGGCTACAACTGCCAGGCCGCTGTCGATGGCGATCACCAGGTGATCGTGGCGGTCGGGATCAGCAACCAGGCCAGTGATGCCTCCCATCTCCTGCCCATGGTCGAGCGGATCGTCGCCAACACCGGCCAGCTACCGGACAAGCTGATCGCGGATGCGGGGTACTGCAGCACAGGCAACATCGAGATCTGCGAACAGCGCAAGCTGGATGTCTACGTCTCCACCAGCAGGCAGCAACACGGCAAACGGCCCCGTCCATCAAGGGGGCCAACGCCACGGGATCTGGATGCAAGGGGGCGAATGGACCGCAAGATCCGATCCAAGGCGAGCCAGGCGATCTACGCCCTGCGCAAGACGATCGTCGAGCCGGTGTTTGGCCAGATCAAAGCAGCCAGAGGCCTGGATCGCTTCCTATTAAGGGGCCTCGAGAAGGTGAATAGGGAATGGCACTTGATCGCCATCACCCACAACCTCGG
>NZ_JAGQCR010000206.1:0-5626 GCF_024346295.1 Cyanobium sp. BA20m-14 | reverse complement strand
CTGGGCGGGGTGGTGATCGCCGGTGGTCGTGGCACTGGCAAGTCGGTGTTGGCTCGCGGTCTGCATGCCCTGCTGCCGCCGATCGACGTGCTTGATGTGGGCGGCCAGGCCCTCAACATCGATCCCCAGAGGCCCGATGACTGGGACGAGGAAACCTGCATTCGGCTTACCGAATTGGGTGCCGATCCCACGGGAGTAGCTACCAGCGCCCTGTTGCCCACCGCAGTGGTGCCGGCGCCCTTTGTGCAGGTGCCGTTGGGCATCACCGAAGACAGGCTGGTGGGCTCGGTCGATGTGACGGCTTCGCTGACCAGTGGCCAGGCTGTTTTTCAGCCAGGGCTGCTGGCTGAAGCCCATCGGGGTGTGC
This sequence comes from Cyanobium sp. BA20m-14, assembly GCF_024346295.1. Taxonomy (NCBI): domain Bacteria; kingdom Bacillati; phylum Cyanobacteriota; class Cyanophyceae; order Synechococcales; family Prochlorococcaceae; genus Cyanobium; species Cyanobium sp. BA20m-14. Next base: position 5,259 of record NZ_JAGQCR010000206.1, on the reverse strand, counting down.
TCTATGTCGACGAGCTCAACTTGCTTGACGACAACGTCACAAACCTGTTGTTGGCGGCGGTGGGCAGCGGCGAAAACCGGATCGAGCGGGAGGGCCTCAGCCTTAGCCACCCTTGTCGCTGCCTGCTGATCGCCACCTTCAATCCTGAGGAGGGGCCGGTGCGCGATCACCTGCTCGATCGCTTCGCCATCTGCCTAAGTGCCAATCAGGTGCTGGAGCTTGAGCAGCGGGTGGAAATCACCCGCTCGGCGATGGATCAGGCCGAATCCAGCACCGACTTCGGTGCACGCTGGCAGGAGGAAACCGATGCCCTGGCCACCCAGCTGCTGCTGGCGCGGCAGTGGCTACCGGATGTGCAGATTGCCCGCGAGCAGATCGTTTATCTGGTGAAGGAGGCTTTGCGGGGTGGGGTCGAGGGCCATCGCAGCGAGCTTTATGCCGTGCGGGTGGCCCGGGCCCATGCAGCCCTCAGCGGCCGAGATCGAGTCGAGGCCGACGACCTTCAAGTAGCAGTGCGCCTGGTGATTGCACCTCGTGCCCTGCAAATGCCGCCCCCCGATCCCGACCAGCCTCTTGAACCCCCGTCGCCGCCCCGGGGAGAGACACCGCCCCAGGGGGAGCAGCCGCCGGAGGATCCCGATCAGCCTGAGAACGAGCAGGAGCCCGAGCAAGACAAAGACGATCAAGACGACGAAAGTCCCAAAGACGACGAACCTGAAGAAGACGAATCCCAAGACGACAGTCCTGAAGATCAGGCGCCGCCCCAGGTGCCTGAGGAATTTTTGCTGGATCCTGAGGCCATCGCCATCGATCCGGATCTGCTGCTGTTCGCCTCGGCCAAGGCCAAAACGGGCGGCAGTGGCAGCAGGGCGGTGGTGTTTAGCGATTCCCGCGGCCGCTATGTGAAGCCGATGCTGCCCCGCGGCCCGGTGAAGCGCATCGCTGTCGATGCCACCCTGCGGGCGGCCGCCCCCTATCAGAAATCTCGCCGTGAGCGGCAGCCCCATCGCAAGGTGATCGTGGAAGACGGTGACCTGCGCGCCAAACAGCTGCAGCGCAAGGCCGGTGCCCTGGTGATCTTCCTGGTGGATGCCAGCGGCTCGATGGCTCTCAATCGCATGCAGAGCGCTAAGGGGGCCGTGATTCGCTTGCTCACCGAGGCCTACGAAAATCGCGACGAAGTGGCCCTGATTCCCTTCCGCGGCGAGCAGGCCGAGGTGCTGCTGCCCCCCACCCGCTCGATCACCGCTGCGCGCCGGCGTCTTGAGGCGATGCCCTGCGGCGGCGGCTCACCCCTGGCCCACGGGCTCTCCCAGGCCGCCCGGGTGGGGGCCAACGCTCTGGCCACGGGCGATCTGGGCCAGGTGGTGGTGGTAGCGATCACCGATGGCCGCGGCAACGTGCCCCTCAGCCGCTCCCTGGGTCAACCCCAGCTGGAGGGCGAGGAGCCGGTGGACCTCAAGGAGGAGGTGAAGCAGGTGGCCAGCAAGTACCGGGCCCTAGGCATCAAGCTGCTGGTGATCGATACCGAGCGCAAGTTCATCGGCAGCGGCATGGGCAAGGACCTGGCTGAGGCGGCCGGCGGCAAGTACGTGCAACTACCCAAGGCCAGCGATCAGGCCATCGCTGCCATCGCCATGGAGGCGATCAACGGGATTTAGGGCTTTGTCTGCGTGGCCTTCTCTCGGGCGGCCTTGTCTCGGGCGACGTCGGTCTGGGCCGGGTACAGCTCATCGAAGAATTTGCCCAAGCCCACGGCCACGCTGCGGATGCCGTCCATGAAGCGGGGATCGTCGGTGAGTTTGGTCACATCGCCCCCAACTGAATTCCATTTGGCGGTGAGCTGCTCGGCATTGCTGACGGTGGCCTTCAGATCCTTCAGGGTCTGGGGATTGTCTAGGGCGGCGATAATCCGGCGCAGGTGGTCAGTGCTGCTGTTGAGATTGGTGATCGTGGGCTGGGCCGCTTTCACCGTCGATTCGAGCTCCTTGGCCAGGGACTGGCCTTCCTTCATGAAGTTGGAAGTGTCCTTGGCGGTGCGATCGAAGCTGCTGGCCGCGGTTGAGACTTTGCTGAGCAGTTTCATCTGGTCTGTTTCCACCAGCATCTTGTGCATCAGCGTGGTCACGCTGGTCAGACTTGGTCCCTGGATTCCCTCGATCGAGGAGCCATTGCAAATGGCTACGGTCGTGTTGCAGGCCTTGGAGCGAGGGTTGGCAGAGCCTGGCGGCAAGGGCGGGCCGCTGCTGATCAGAGCAACTTCGGCTTCACCACCTAGTAAGGAGGCTTCGCCGATCTCCGCCCTTGTAGGCCGAGCCAGATTCAGATCGGCATGGTTGATTTCCAGTTCAGCAACCACCGCCTCGGGTGTCACGGTTACGCGCCGCACGCTGCCAACTAAAACGCCTCTGTAGGTCACAGGTGAGCGCTCTGCCAGGCCAGATGCTTCGGCGAAGCTGGCTTTGACGCTCCAGTTTTGCCTGCTTAGGGAGATGCCGCGCAACCAGAAGGAGAGACCTACGGCACTGCCGATAGCGGCTAACAGGGAGAAGCCGACAACTGCTTCGCGGATGCTGCGGCGCATGGATTCAGAGCTCCGCAGGTTGCATCGGTCCGCGCAGACTACCGCTCCTGAACTGCACCACGTAGGGATCGCTGCAGCTGCGGTATTCCTCAACCGTGCCGCTCCAGCGGAATTGGCCGTCGTACAGCAGCACAACCCGTTCCGCAGAGCGTTCGATGGTGCTGTGCACATGGCTCACCACCACAGAGGTGGCCCGAGCTACTTCCGTGGTGCGCACGATTAGATCTTCGATTCGGGTACAAGCAATCGGATCCAGGCCGGCCGTGGGTTCGTCGAACAGCAGCAGGGGCATCTGTTCATTTGGCTTGGCCGGGTCGTCGATTAGGGCCCGGGCAAAGCTGACCCGCTTCTGCATGCCGCCGCTGAGCTCCGCAGGCATTTGCTCCTCGATGCCTTGAAGCCCCACCGCATGCAGTGCTGCGCCCACTCGCTCTCGTATCTCTCGTTCAGCTAGCCGGCCGTGGCGATAGAGCAGGAAGCCGACGTTTTCACGCACGGTTAGGGAGCCAAGTAGGGCCGGGTTCTGAAACACCAGCCGTACGTCCTGAGGCTGACGCTGATCTAGGCGCAAATAGGTCTGAGGGATGCCATGGAGACTCAAGCTGCCGCTGTTGGGCAGCTGCAGTCCTGCCAGCAGACGCAGGATGGTTGACTTGCCCGCTCCGGAAGGCCCAACCACCACTAGGCGCTCGCCGGCGGCGATCTGCAGATTTACCTGGTTAAGGATGCAGCGGCTGCCCCAGCGCACGCTGAGGTTCTCCATTGCGGCCAGCGGTGGTGCTGAGGAAGCCAGAGGGGGCCTATGAAGAAGTTTCCATCCTCGCTGTTTGCGGTGCCGATGGCACTCCTTAAAGTTCAGCCAATTGCGGCAGCGTCCTCCCCCGCCCTTTGCGCTCCTCCGCTCCGGTCTCTCGATTGCGGCGCTCCCGCCGACCGCTGCCGAAACCGGGTTGGCTGGGCCGCGGAGATCTGCGCCGCAAGGACCTGATGAGTCGCTCCCGGCGAGCGGCCCGCTGGTTGCAGCCAGGACTGGTGGTGAAGCGCTGGGTGCTCACCTCCGGGTTGGGGTTATTGGTGGCCCTGCTCGGCGCGGCGGTGTGGGCCGATTTGCAGCCGATCTACTGGATGCTCTCCAGTATTCAATGGCTGCTGGCTCAGGTCACCGGGGTGTTGCCTCGCAAGTTCACGGGGCCGTTGGTGTTGCTGGTTGGAGCTGTGCTGATCTGGCTGGGCCAGAGCCGCAGTTTCGGTTCCATTCAGCAGGCTTTGGCCCCGGAAAAGGACACATTGTTAGTGGATGCCCTGCTGGCTCAGGGGCGCCTCAACCGCGGCCCAAGCATCGTCGCCATTGGCGGCGGCACCGGCCTTTCCACCCTGCTCAGTGGACTAAAGCGCTACAGCAGCAATCTCACGGCCATCGTCACGGTTGCCGATGACGGCGGCAGCAGCGGGGTGCTGCGGCGGGAGCTGGGCGTGCAACCTCCCGGCGACATCCGCAACTGCCTGGCGGCCCTGGCTCGGGAGGAACCCCTGCTGACCCGGTTGTTCCAATACCGCTTCAAGGCCGGTAGCGGTCTGGAGGGCCACAGCTTCGGCAACTTATTCCTTTCAGCCCTCACGGCGATCACTGGCAATCTGGAATCGGCCATCACCGCCAGCAGCAGGGTGTTGGCGGTGCAGGGGCAGGTGGTGCCCGCCACCAACGCCGACGTGCGTTTGTGGGCTGAGCTTGAGAACGGCGAACGGATCGAAGGCGAGTCGAAGATTGGCCACGCCTCCAGCCCAATCGTGCGGTTGGGCTGCACGCCCGAGCGACCTCCGGCCCTACCCCGAGCCCTGGAAGCCATCGCAAATGCCGATTTGATCGTGCTTGGCCCGGGCAGCCTTTACACCTCATTGCTGCCCAACCTGCTCGTACCCGAGCTGGTGCAGGCCATCCGTCGCAGCAAGGCACCGCGCCTTTACATCTGCAACCTGATGACCCAGCCGGGCGAAACCGATGGGCTCGATGTAGGGGGACATTTGCGGGCCCTTGAGGCCCAATTGGCCAGCCTCGGGGTGGAGGAGCGACTATTCACCGCCGTGCTCGCCCAGGAAGATCTGGGCGATTCCGCCTTGATTGACCATTACCGGCACCAGGGTGCCGAGCCGGTGGCCTGTGACACGCGCCAGCTGCGCCGCCAGGGCTACGAAGTGATGTTGGCACCGCTCCAAGGGGCTAGGCCTACGGCCACGTTGCGCCACGATCCCCGCAGCGTCGCCCTAGCGGTGATGCGTTTTTACCGTAATCACCAGAGGGGCAGCGGCTCCGCGTCCTAGTAGGCGTCCTGCATTTCGTAGAAATCGGGCTGCACGTAGTCCTTGCGCATCGGAAAGCCTTTCCAGTCTTCCGGCATCAACAGCCGCTTGGGATGGGGGTGGCCAGCAAACTGAATGCCGTACATGTCGAAGGTTTCCCGCTCCTGCCAGTCGGCACCGCGGAACAGGCCATAAAGAGTGGGAATAGTGAGATCGCCGTCGCGCTCCAGAAATACCTTGATGCGCACTTCTTCAGGGGCTTCCCCTGGGGGCATCACTCCAGCAGTACAGCGATCTGAAAGAGCTGCCAGCTTGACCAGGTGGTAGAAGCTCACCAACAGTCCACCTGCACCTTCGTCGTAGCCCCCTTGGCATTG
>NZ_JAGQCR010000205.1:0-5682 GCF_024346295.1 Cyanobium sp. BA20m-14 | reverse complement strand
GGCAACCGCGGTGTGGACGGCACGGTGGCTGCAATCCGCTGGGCACGGGAACAGCAGGTGCCCTTCCTGGGCCTGTGCCTAGGCATGCAGTGCGCCGTGATCGAGTGGGCCCGCAACCAGGCGGGCCTGGCCGGTGCCACCAGCGCCGAACTTGATGCAGACACGCCCCATCCGGTGATTCACCTACTGCCTGAGCAACAGGACGTAGTTGATCTGGGCGGCACGATGCGACTGGGCGTTTACCCCTGCCGGCTAGCTGCAGACACGATGGCTCATCGCCTTTATGGCGACGAAGTTGTATACGAACGCCACCGACACCGCTACGAATTCAACAATGCTTACCGCAGTCTCTTCACCGAATCGGGCTACACAATCAGCGGCACCTCGCCAGACGGCCGCTTAGTTGAATTAATCGAACTACAGAGCCACCCATTTTTCACAGCCTGCCAATATCACCCAGAATTTCTCTCCCGCCCCGGCAAGCCTCACCCCCTATTTCGCGGCTTGATTGAGGCCGCCCAGCAGCGCCTGCCCAACCAAGCTCATCAGGACTGACTATTTCACCAAACCAACTTGGCAACCGAAATTAACTAGATTTGCTTAAGAGAGTCCGTTTTATCTTTAAATTCTCCAAGCAGAAGTTGCAGGTAAGTTACCTTGCGCAGCTTGATATTGGCCGTAAGTGACATGCCCACTTGCAAAGGCAGGCTCTTGCCAGATTTCAGCTTTAGCTGCTGAGTATCGAGTGCAATCGTGGCTGGGAAGCGATAGGTCTGATTGCGCTCATCTGGGGGCAAAGCATCGGAGCCAATGCCCTTAACGTTGCCAAGCAGCACGCCGAAATCGGTAGCAGGGAAGGAATCGATGCTGATATCGGCAGGGCGACCAACTCGCACAAAACCAATATCGCTGCTCTCAATCTCCACCTTGGCCTGGAGCGCATCAAAGGGAACAATCTTCATGACCGGCTCACTACCTTGGGCAACAAAGCCAGGGCCCGTGGGCTTGAGATCAAACACCACCCCATCCACCGGGGAACGCACATCCTGGTAGCGGATATTGACCTGCAGCTCAGTGAGCTTGCTGCCTAGATCGGCAAGCTCGCCTTTGATCTGCTCCAGAGCCTGCTCGATGATCGCAATTTGACGTAGGCGATCTACCTTGAGCTTGGCGATCTCGCCATCCACCTCACGCACCTTGTTGCGCTGTTGCAAATACTGCAACTCCGCAGAGGCCCCAACTGCCTTGAGGCCCTCAAGCCGCTGCAGGATTTCGGTTTCAAGCACGAGGTTCTGGCGCGTCACCGTCTGCTCGGTGTCGTTGAGGTTGAGATAGCGAGCCAGCTCCACCTCCTTGAGACGCAGCTGGGCCTTCTTAGCGGTGATGGTGGTACGCAAACTCGCCTGACGATCGATGGTGGCCTCGTTGTCGAGGCGCAGCAGCACCTGGCCCTGGCTGACTCGCTGACCGTCCTTGACCAGCATGGTTTCCAGAACACCGCCCACCGGCATTTGGATGGTTTTGACATCGCCGATCGGCTGGAGCTTGCCAGAGGCGACAACCACCTCGTCGGTTTTGGCTAAGGCAAGCCAGGCCAGGCCAGCAGCTGTGGTGCCCAGCAAGGCCCAGGTGATAGCTCGCGCTAAAAAGCGCGACTGCTGCAGCGCCATCTCCTCATGGCTGGTCTGAACCCGGCGCTCAATAGCGTTTTGGGCGCGGCGCACAATCGACATCAGTTGACCTCCTGCTGGCGGTAAAGGGCGTAATAGCGACCGCGGCGCTCCATCAACTCATCGTGGGTGCCCGTTTCCACGATGGCTCCTTCGTGCATCATCACGATTAGCTCGGCGCGGCGGATGGTGGAGAGCCGGTGGGTAATAAAGAAAACGGTGCAGTGCTTGAGGTTGTCGAGCAAGTTGTCGCAAACGCGGCGCTCGGTGTCGTAGTCGAGGGCGCTAGTTGCTTCATCGAGCACCAGCAGCCGGGGCTGGGAGAGCAGGGTGCGGGCGAGGGCCAGCCGCTGCCGCTGGCCGCCGGAAAGGCCGGCGCCGCGTTCTCCCACAGTGCTGCTGTAGCCCGCAGGAAGCTCCATGATGAAATCGTGGGCGCAGGCCAGACGTGCCGCCTGCACGATCGCATCACTGCTGGCATCGGGATCGGTGAGGGCAATATTCTCTGCCACCGTGCCAGTGAATAGCAGGGGCTCCTGGGGCACGATGCCGATTTGGCGCCGCAGAGAGTAAAGCTCAACTTTGTCGATGTCGTAGTTGTCGATCAGGATCCTGCCGCTACCTGGTGAATAGAGGCGTGCCAGCATTTTGGTGAGGGTGCTCTTACCGCTACCGCTCTGACCCACCACCCCCACAAAGGTGCCGGCGGCGATGGTGAAGTCGATGTGACGCAACACCTGGGTCCCGCCGGGGGTGAAGGAGAAGCAGAGGTCGTCAAAGCGCACCTCGCCGGCGATGGGCGGCAGAGGAATCTTCTGCTTATCAGCCTCGTCTGATTCCTCCGGGGTGTCGACCACATCGGCAAGGCGCTCAAAGGAAACCTTGAGCTCCTGGATGCTCTGCCAGATCGAAGAGAGCCGCAGCAAAGGCTGGGTGACGTAGCCGGAGATGATCCGGAAGGCGATCAACTGGCCCAGGGTCATGTCGCCGGAAAGCACCAAAGAGGCACCCACCCAGAGCACCAGCAGCTGGGAGAGCTTCTGCAGCACCTGGGAGGTTTCGTTAAGGGCCGTACCGGTGATTGTTTTTTCAAAGGTGCGGGAGATGTATTTGCCGTAGAGGTCTTGCCACTTCCAGCGGCTGATCATCTCGACGTTCTGGGCCTTCACCGTCTGGATGCCGGTGAGCACCTCAACTAGGTGGCTCTGGGTGCGGGCGTTCTCCTGGGCCGCATCGCGGTATTGACGGCGGAAGAGGGGAGCCCCCAGCACGGTGAGGCCGATCTGAATCGGCAGCACGCACAGGGCGATCAAGGTGAGCAGCCAGCTGTAGATCAGCATCACGGCGATATAGATCACCGAGAAGGCAGTGTCGAGCAGGGTGGTGAGCGCTTGGCCGGTGAGGAAATTACGGATCTTCTCCAGCTCAGCGATACGGGTACCGAGTTCGCCCACGGGACGGCGGTCGAAGTAATTGAGCGGCAGCCGCAGTAGGTGGTCGATCACCTCGGCGCCTAGGCGCAGGTCGATGCGATTAGTGGTTTCGCTGAATAGGAAGGTGCGCAGGGCGCCGATCAAACCCTCCATCAAGGTCACCACCACCAGGGCAAAGCCCAGCACCTGCAAGGTATCGAGGCTGCGCTGGTTGATCACCTTGTCGATGATCACCTGAATCAGCAGGGGGTTGGCCAGGCTGAACAGCTGCACCACAAAGGAGGCGATCAGCACCTGGGTGAGGATGCCGCGGTAGCGCTGCAAAGCTGGCCAGAACCAGGCAAAACCAAATCGCTGCTCAGGGGTGGCAGAGCTGCGCTCCAGCATCAGCACATCGATGCCATCGGGGAAGGCCTCGGGAAGCTGGTCGGGGGGAATCTCCACCCAACCCTGCCGCGGGGAGGCCAGCAGCAAACCGCGGGCATTGGCGCCCCGCACCACGGCAAACCCGCCCTGCCAGGGGATCAGGGCCGGGGTCTGCAGGCGCGTGCCCTGGTTGGCAGGCACCCGCACGCCGCTTACGTGCAAACCCATCATCGCGGCGAGATTGCCGCAGAGCTGCAGGTCCGGCGTCTGGCCGCGGCGCAACACATCGCGCAGGATCTTCTCGATCGCATCGCGCCGGAAGGGCAGCTTGAGCTCCGCCGCCAACATCTGGAAACAGGCGAGGGTTTCCTCGAGGGGGCCGTTGCCGCGCAGCAGTTGCAGGGCCGTGCGATCCCGCTGGCCCAGATCAAGGGCTGAAGCTAAAGGTGGATTAGAGCCGCCAGGTTGGCCGGAGCTGCCAGAGCCCTCCGGCATCAGCTCGGCTTCCAGTACTGGAGCTACCGGCGCCAGCAGCTCCGCAGGCAGGGCGATCAGGCGTGGAGGTAGTGGTGGGGTGGCAGCCGGCACACCCTGGCGGGGATTTAGCGCTGCCCCGAGGGGGTGATCGATCAGGTTGTGGCTAGCGGCCAGCAAGCTGAACTCAATCGGCAGGGCGGCTAGGGCCGAAGGCTCAGGCGGAACCAGTCGAGCCTGGGGGCGGGCCTGATCCAGCAACTCCTGGAGCGAAGTGCCGGCCTGGGGGTGCTGCTCAAGCAGCAGGGCCAGTAAGGCTGCCAATTCAGCGGTGAATAGGTTTGAGCCACACCACTGGGCAAAGGAGGGTTCGCTGGCCAGCAACTCCAGGATCAGGGAATCGGCCAGCACCAGGGCCTCCACTTCGGAGCCCGCACTTACCTCCTCACAGGGAGCGGCTCGCAACAGGGAGGCCAGGCCCACAAAGCTGCCCGGTCCCAGCTTTTCTGCGGTGCGCAGGCGGCCCTGATCCCGCACCAGCAAGCGAGCTGTGCCGGATTGAAGCAGCAGGATCTCGGAGGGGATCAAGCCCCTAAGGCAAAGGGGATCACCAACAGCAAACTGACGCCGGCTGAGCTGCTGCTGCAAACGCTCGGCGCTGGAGTCGGACAACCCGGCAAAGGCGGGATGGGTAGGCAGCTGCGAAGGGGCGGAATCGTCCATGGCTCTCATGATGAGCCTAGGCTGGCCTTCTGGCTCGCATCGGCGGATACGCGCTGATCCAACAGGGGCCGCAGGTCCACTAGACGTCGTTCAACCTGCTCAGAGATCCACTGCTCGAACAGCTCTTCAGCCATGCGGGCGGCGGTGGCCTCGTCGAAGGTGGCGGAAGTGAGGCTTTCGAGCCGCACCACCAGCCACCAGGATTCGATTTGGAAGGGCTCGAGCACTACGCCAGGGGGAGCGGTGCGCAGTCGATCTACCAAAGCAGGGTGGGCTTGGGTGAGGGGCACCGGGCCGACAATGCCGCGGGTTGCCTGCTCAGGTCCTTCCGCGTAGCGAGCGGCTAAATCGGCGAAGTTGGCATCGCCGTCATCAATGCGCAAGTAAAGCTCGCGGGCGAGACCACCATCGCGGAGGCGCAGCAGGCTGTAGACAACGCGATCTAGTTGATTCTTGCGCTGCAGAAAGCGAGCTTCCGCCTTGGCGGAGAAATCGCCCTGACAGAGGAGCTGCAGCTGCAGGGGCTGTCGCATCTGCGCCTCGAGGGCAGCAGGGCTGAGCATGCGAGCTATCGCCCAAGCCTTGAGGGCCTCGGCGTCGCGGATTTGGTGCTGACGACAAAAAGCCTGCCTGGCCGCATCTATTTGCTCATCGCTTAGTGCAACATCGCTAGCCGCAAAGGCCAGCAGATTGGCTCGCACATAGGGCTCAAGCAAACCGAGACGGGCCAAGTCTTCGAATGAAACCGCGGGACTCTCTTGAGACTCAACCGACATAAATAAGCCTGTCTTTGAGAGATTTACAAAGAATAAAACATTTGAACAAATTTGCGCAATCGCTCAAATTCCTCCAACACATGTCAATCATTTTATCAATATAATTTGATGGATTTGCCCCGTGCTGTCCAGTCCTGAATGCAAGCAGATGCAAATAAAACTCCATTAGCCCGGGCTTGCCTGCACGCAAGCACTCCAAACCAAACGGGACGCCAAGCGTTAGACCAATCTAGCAATTCC
>NZ_JAGQCR010000204.1:0-5701 GCF_024346295.1 Cyanobium sp. BA20m-14 | reverse complement strand
CAGACGCTCGCGCAGGACTGCGGCGGTGCTCCCATCCCGGCAGGGCAGGGTGAGGCGGTGACCGGCCTGAAGCAGCAGGGCCGCTGCCTGAAAACCAATCCCGGAGCTGCCACCGGTGAGCAGGATGTGGCGGCCCACTCCAGCGCTGGGCTCATTAACCGCCATGGCTCCTGTTCCCGGCACCATCTCATTCTGTTTCCCCAGCTGTTCTCCCAGCTGCTCGCTCAGCGCAGACACGGCCGTACCAGAAGACCATCCTGCGGGGATGGGCTGGGAATGACCTTGAGCGTCAGGTCTTGATCCGGCTCCAGCACCAGATTCAGCTGTTTGAGCAGTCCCACCGCCAGCAGGCGTATCTCCAGCTCGGCCAGAGCCTTGCCCAGGCAAACCCGCTCCCCACCGCCGAAGGGCAGCAGGGCGGCTGTGCTTTCTCCGCAGAGATGGCGCTGGGGCCGGAAAGCCTCCAGATCCTCTTCTTTGCTGCCATAGCGGTGGCTGGCGGTGATGCTCACCTGCACCACCAGATCGGCCGGAATCTGCACATCAGCCAGCACAATCGACTCCCGGGTGCGACGAAAGAAGCCACCCACCGGCGGTGCCAGCCGCATCACTTCTTTAAGCACCGCATCGAGACGCGGAGCGCGGCTGGCGTCGTAGGCGCCTAACTCCTCCCCCTGGGCCGGGGGCCAGGCCAGGCCGTCGAGCTCCTGCTGCAGCCAGACCAACTCAGATGGATTTTGCAGCAGGCTCAGCAGCAGACAACTCAGGGAAGATGCGGTGGTTTCGTAGCCGGCGAACAGCAGCAGGAGCAGCTGCTCGGCTACGTCGTCGTCACCCAGAGGCAGACCGGCTTCATCCAGGCCACCGGCTAGCAGATCGAGCCCGCCAGCTGCCAGGGGTGCTCCGGCAGCAGCGGCGCCCTGGGCCTTCTCGAGCACGGCACCCAGACGGCGCAGCAAGCGTTGGCGGGCCTGAAGAGCTCGGGCGTAGGGGCTGCCCGGCAGGGCAAAGGGCAAGGAGAAGAGGCCCCGACACCAGGTTTCGAAATCCTCAAATAAAACCTCGCGATCGACACCACCGAGCCCCAGCACCGTGCTGGCAATCACGCTGAAGGCAAAGCGTCTCAGCTTTGGCACCAGGGCCACTGGCGCTGGCTCAGCCAGCAGCTCCCGATGGAGGTCATCGACCAGCTCAATGATCGCCGGGCTGTAGCGCTTCAAGGCAGCTGAGGCAAACAGCTGGCCCACCACCCGCCGACGGGCCTTGTGATCGGCACCGTTGCGGTTTGCCAGGGACAGGGGGCCCAGCAGCTTGCGCACACTCTCCGGCCACCAGCCCTCAAGGGCATCCCCCTGGGCGAACAGGTCGTTGATCGCCCTCTGCCCCCGGATGAATACGGTGCGCTGCCCCAGCAGGGTGGTGCCGTAGACATCGCCATAGCGCTCGAAACGGGAGCGGGCGAAATCGGGATCACGCAGGAAGGAGAGGGTTTCGAGCACTCCGCTCACGGCAGGCGTGGTTGGCAAGGGACGCAGGGCGACGGGATTGGGCGACAACCAGGCATCTCCAGGGGGAACTCCAGGTTGTCGGATCGCAACCGGCATCGCGCCACGATGGATGCTCCTTGAGCGCCCCAATCCCCGTGAACAGCACAGATTCGAGCTCGACTACTCAGGGTGCCGAGGCAAAATCCAGGGGCGCCGCTGAGCTGCTGGAGCGCCTGGCTGGCGTGGCGGGGATGGGGCCGGGTCAGCGCCGCCTGGTGGTGCTGCTACCCCAGTTAGGGGATTTCGACAGCATCGAATACGCCCAGGCCCTGGTCCCCGCCTTGCCACAGCTGGCGTCTGCTGGCATCGCCGTGCTGGCGATCGGCATCGGCCGGGCCGCCGGAGCCTATCGCTTTTGCCAGTTCACAGGCTTTCCCCGCGAGCGCCTGCTGGTAGACGCAGACCCGCAGTTGCACCGTGCCCTGGGCCTCTACGAAGGCCTGCAGCAGCTGGGCGGCCCCTGGCCGAACCTGCTTTTGATGTGCGCCGGCATCGGCTCCCCCGGCACCCTGGCCGAGGTGCTGCGCGGCTACACGGGCGATCGAGCAGCTCCCCAGCGAATCGCCGACGATGAGACCATCCAGGCCGGCCCCCTGCCGCCGATCAAGGGTTCGTTCTTTGCCAGGGCCGGCGGGACAGGATTCCAACGCCCCTTCGAGCTGGCCACGGTCCGCCTGCGCAACATGGGCGAGGTACTGGGCAACTGGCGCACCTACGTGCCATGCGACGACTTCCTCACCCAGCGCGGCGGCACCTTCCTGCTGGAAAAGGACGACACCTTGCTCTACAGCTTTAAAGACCGCGGCATCCTCGGCTTTTCGGCAACCATGGCCAGGCCGCTCAGCTTCCTGGATCCTTACCTCGCCTGAATCCCCAGCTGCCCCATCGGCGGAACCGCTTGCAGCGCCAGCGCTCCTAGGCTTGGGGCGTGACAGGAACCCACCTGGAGAGTTTGGAGCTCAAGTCCCCTGATCTCCAGACGGCCCTGGCGGTGCCACTTCCCCAGTTGTGGAGTGGGCTGGGCCAACGGCAGCTGAGGCCTGAGCTGATGGATCAGACCGGCCTTGATCCCCAGGCCCATCAGGCAGCCCTGCTTGGCCTGGCCCGCATCAATGCACTCACCCGCAGTGCCGCCTGCTTCTTCCCCGCCATCCGGCGCCTGGCGAGCAAGCTGCCGTCGCAGCGGTTACGCCTCCTGGATGTGGCCTGCGGTGGGGGCGACACGGTGCGGGCCATCAGTCGCCTAGGACGCAGGGAGGGGCTCGATCTGGAGGTACACGGCTGCGACATCAGCGCCGAAGCCGTCGCTCTCGCCAGCGCAGCGGCCGAGGCGGAGGGCCTTGAGGCCCATTTCTTCCAGGCCGATGCGATTGGGACCCCACTCCCAGGCGGTTATCACCTAATCACCACGTCCTTGTTTCTGCATCACCTCAGGGAGGCCGATGCGGAATCCCTACTGCGCTCCATGGCAGCAGCCACCCTCGATCAGCTGTTGGTGCACGACCTAATCCGCAGCCATTTAGACCTGCTGCTCACCTGGGCCGGCACCCGGCTGCTGAGTCGCTCGCCGATCGTGCGGATCGATGGGCCACTCTCGGTGGGGGGTGCCTTTGAGCTCGAGGAAGTGGCCCAGCTGGCCAGGACAGCTGGACTGGCGGGCGCGCGGATCAGCCGTTTCTGGCCAGAGCGCTTCCTGCTCTCCTGGAGCCGAAATGCCCCCAGCTCCTGAGCCGCTTCTGGAGCAGATCGCGACCTGCTGGGATGTGGTGGTGGTGGGTGCGGGACCGGCCGGCGCCCTAGCGGCCCATGGCCTCGCCAGTCGCGGCGTGCGGGTGCTGCTGGTGGAGCAGCGCCACTACCCCCGCTGGAAGGTCTGTGGGGCCTGCCTCAGCCCCCAGGCCCTGGCAGTCCTTGAGGCCGCTGGCCTAGCCGAGCTGGTGGCGACTGAAGGGGGCCTTCATCTGCAGCAACTGCATTTGGGGGTGGCTGGCCTGGTGAGCCCGATCGCCCTGGGAGGAGGCCGGGTCCTGTCCCGCTCACGCCTGGATCTGGCGCTGCTGCAAGCGGCTAAAGCTGCTGGTGCCACGGTGCTGACGGGCACCAGGGCCATGCTGGGCACGCCAGCCGCTGGCTTAGAGCCATGGCGGGAGGTGGTGCTGCAAAAAGGCAGCGCGCGCCGGAGTGTCAGCGCCAAGGTGGTGTTGATTGCGGCGGGTCTCACCCACCGCGCCCTGGGGGGCGAGGCGGAGATAAACACCAAGATCGAACCCCACAGTCGGATGGGGGCCGGGTGTGTTCTGCCCGGGGAAGCTGCCGCCCTTGTGCCCGGTGTGCTGCAGATGGCCGTGGGCCGGGGCGGCTATGTGGGCCTGGTGCGGGTGGAGGGCGGCGAGATCAACCTGGCCTGTGCCTTCGATCGGGCCTTGCTGCAGGGCAGCGGCGGGGCGGCCGGGATCTGCCAACAGATCCTGGCGGAGGCGGGCTTTGCGCCACTGCCCGCCCTGGAGGTAGCGGCCTGGCAGCTCACCGCAGCGCTCAGCCGCCGCACACGCCCCATCGCAGGCCACCGCCTGCTGCTGCTGGGGGATGCCGCCGGCTACGTGGAGCCCTTCACCGGCGAAGGCATGGGCTGGGCCCTGACCTGCTCCCTGGCTGCCCTGCCCCTAGTGCTGCGGGGAATGGAGCACTGGGATAGCTCCATCGAGACAGACTGGCGCGGCCTTCACCACCGCTGGGTGACGCAGCGGCAGAGCTTCTGCCGAGCTCTGGCGCAGGTGTTGCGGCACCCCGGAGCCAGCTGGGGGCTGCACAGGCTGGCTGGGACCTTCCCCTCGATCGCCGGCTCCATGATTGGGCTTCTGCAAAGGCCCGCCCTGCCCTGCTCGACGGCCTGATCAACCATGCCCCTGTCCTTGATTGGTCTTGGCACAGCGGTGCCGCAGAGGCGCCTCAGCCAGCGTGAAACGCTGGAACTGGCACCGCAAATGCGCGATGCCAGCCCCCGCCAACAACTTCTGCTGGAGCGGATCTACCAGCGCTCGGGCGTGGCGCATCGCCACTGCATCCCCCTGCCTGATGCCACCAACCCCTCCACGGCCGAGCGTATGAGGCGCTACCAGCCCGCAGCGCTGGAGCTGGCCCTAGGCGCTTCCCGCCTGGCACTTGAGGATGCCGGCATCGAGCCAAGCGCGATTACCCACCTGATCACCGTGTCGTGCACGGGCTTCGGCGCCCCTGGCTTCGACCTGGCCCTAATAGCCAGCCTGCCGCTGGCGATGGATGTGGCACGAACCCATGTGGGTTTTATGGGCTGCCACGGGGCGTTCAACGGACTGAGGGTGGCGCGGGCATTTGTGGAGGCCGATCCCAGTGCCTGCGTGCTGCTGTGTGCGGTGGAGCTGTGCAGCCTTCACCTGCAGGAGGGCTGGAACCCGGACCACATCGTGGCCAATTCCCTGTTCGCCGATGGGGCCGGTGCTGTGGTGGCGGTGGGTTCGGCAGGCGGTGGGGACGGCTCGAGCAGTCGCAAGGGATTGCAGCTGGTCAGCTCGGCCTCGACGGTGCTTCCCGGCAGCGAAGAACTGATGGGATGGGTCATTGGGGATCACGGTTTTTCGATGGTGCTCTCGCCCCAGGTGCCCAGTCGCATCGCGGCGAACCTAATTCCATGGCTGGAGTGCTGGCTGGCGACCCAGGGCCTGGCCTTGCCAGAGGTGGAAACCTGGGCAATTCATCCAGGCGGCCCCCGCATTCTCAGGGCAGTGCTGAAGAGCGCGGGGTTGGAGCCGGCTCAAATTGATCTGTCCACCGAGGTGTTACACCAATTCGGCAACATGTCTTCAGCCACGATTCTGTTCATTCTGGAGCGACTACGCGCCACGCCCGGCCCAGGGCCATGCCTGGCCCTGGGGTTCGGCCCGGGGCTCACTGTTGAAGCCGCGTTGCTTATGCGGCGGTAGTCCATCTGATGGTGGATATATCAAAGGGCCGCCAACAAAAAACCCCCTTCTTGCGAGGGGGCCGGGGGGATTCCGTTTATGAGTTGGCCTTAGCCAGGCTGTTAAGCCTCAGCCGATAACAGGTGCGGTTAGTGCCACGGGGGTGGCAGTAGCAGCAGCCAGGTCAAGCGGGAAGTTGTGAGCGTTGCGCTCGTG
>NZ_JAGQCR010000203.1:0-5715 GCF_024346295.1 Cyanobium sp. BA20m-14 | reverse complement strand
GGGTACGGAGAAATTCTCATCTGAAACTGGAGCCATCGCATCGAGGCTGAATGGCACAAACTGGTCCAGCACCTGCTCGCTGGGGTGGAGGGCTGGAACGCGGGCCACTCCGGAGAAGGCAAGGGAGCGCCAACTGGAGCCTGCCACGCGATAGCCAAGCTCCACCCGGTAATCGCGGTCACTGAGGGGCACCGGCAGATACCACTCGGTGGCATGGCTGTTGACAACCACTTCCATCAGGGTGTGCTGGTGGGCCGCTCCGCCGCCCAGGCCCGTTACATCGGCTACTCGCAACACCAGCTGGGTCGAGCCGTCGGCCATGGCCTGCCTCCGGTCAACGTCTGAGAGCTCCCAAAACACGTAGGCCCACTGGGGATCACGGGGGAGGAATACAACTGTCGTCTGCAGCTCCGGGCGGGGAGCGGGCACCATCTCGGCCTCAATCGAACGTAGTTGCTCGGGCTGGTCCTGTGAGTCGGCCCCGGCGTCTGATCTGCGTTGAATGGCGCTCAGCAACTGGTCCTTGAGCATGCGGCTGTAGCGGCCGATGCCCAAGTCACTGGCCATCTGGCGCAGCTGGCGCAGGCTCAGCTGGCCAATGTCAAAGCCTTCGGCTTCGTTTTGATTGGATAGGGGAAAGCCTGACGTCACCATGACGGACTCGCTGGAAGGTCTCGAACAAGGATCCCGCCTATTCCCTTAATTTTCGAGGGTCTGTCAGCAGTTCCCAACCGGTCTCGGCTGCGACCCTGCCATCGGCTCGGGGCCAGTGGTGCCCCACCTTTCCTGCCCGATGGGGGTTCTTGGTCCCCTGGCCCTGGCTGCCCCCAATGTCAGCGGGATCAGATGGTTTGGCCGTTGCCGTAGGCAATCACGCAGGCGGCGTTGAGCAGGTTGGCGTTGGCGGCGGTGGCAGGGGCGCCGTTGAGGCTTCCCTGGCGGCAGTTGCCGCTTGCGGCCTGGCTGAGGGCGCCGTTGGTCCAGGTGAAGCTCACGGAGTCGGGCTCGATCGCCTTCACCGAGGCGTAGTTGAGCTGGAAGCCTGTCTGCGGCACCACGATCACGGTGGACTGCTGGGCGGCGGCGGCGTTTACCGAGTTTGTGATGGCGGCCGCGCTGGCCATGCCCGCCACGCCCCAGGCCAGCGGAGCGGTGCCATACCAGCCATAGGGCCAGGGCCTGGTCGCCCAGTAGCCGCCTGTGGCCCAGCCCCCATGCCATGCCCCGGCGCCATATGCCCCGGCAGCCGGCCTAACGCCGACACCGGCTGTACCCCAGCCGGCGCCAGGAAGTGCACCCGCTCCGGAGGCGGGAGTACCGATTCCGCCCGCGCCGACCCCGGCCCGGGGGGTGACGCCAGCCCCGGCAGCTCCAAAGCCGGTCCCCGGGCGAGCCCCTGCCCCCGAGCCGGCTCCGCCGACACCCCGGGCACCGCCAAAGCCTCCGGCACCGCCCGGCCGTGCCTCAGCTGCCCAGGGAAGGAGCAGGAAAAGGGCTGTGGCAGCTGAAGCAGCCAGCAGGGTAGGGCGGAACACGCAGGTCATGGGGGAAGGCTTGGGCAGAGCTCCAGGGTGGTTGCTCCTGACCTCACTTCTATCTGGTCCCACTGCTAGCCGCTGTCCAATTGGGTTGAAAGATTGCGAAACTAGGCGGATGCAGCGTCGAGGCGGGCAGCCAGCACTGCATCGGCGCGGGTCAGTCCGTCAACTTTATGGGTGTAGATCAGGGCCTCGGCGTGGCCCCAGCCCAAGGTGAACTCGGCGTGATGGCCCTCGGCTTCGCAGATCGCGCCTGCCCTGTTGACCCACTCGAGGGCCTGCTGGAAATCCGGGAAGGTCCAAGATTTCAGCAGGTGGTGGCCGTCCACCACCTGCCAACCAGGCAGTTCCAGCATCAGGGCATCAAGTTCTGCTTGGCTGAGGGTGGGGGCGCCATCTCGACAGGGGATGCAGGTTTCCTGGGAAAGGGTCATCGGCCAAGCCTGGATGCAACCATCCCATCATGGCCGGCCTAGGTTGGTGACTCTCGGGCGGTGGAGATGCCTTACCCCGATTTCCCCATCCCCCAAGACGAGCTTGAGCGCCAGCGCGACCTCGAGCGGCAGGGAATCCTCAACCACCCTGGGGATGAACACTTCGACCGTCTGGTGCGGTTGACGGCCACCGTGCTGGAAACTCCGATTGCCCTGATCTCCCTGGTAGATGGGGAGAGGCAATGGTTTCTGGCCCACCACGGCCTCGATGCAACCCAAACCCCAAGGCAAATGGCCTTCTGTGCCCACGCCATCGCCGGAGATGAACCGCTTGTCGTGCCCGATGCAAGACAGGATTCCCGTTTTTGCACCAACCCGCTGGTGACCGGCGATCCCTTCGTGCGTTTCTATGCGGGTATACCCCTGCAGAGCAACCAGGGCCACAACCTCGGCACCCTCTGCGTCATTGACAGGCAGCCGCGCCACTTCAGCAACAACCAGGTGGCCCTGCTCGATGATCTCGCTAAATTGGTGCTGCGGGAGTTTGAGCTACGCCGTTTGGCAACGGTGCAGCCGATCAGCGGATTTCCTACCCGCGCCAGCTTCCTGGAACAGGCAGAACCAGAACTTGCCCGGGCTCGTCAGGGGGACTCCCCCCTGGCCCTGCTGGTAATCGAGCTTGACCACTTCAGCCAGCTTCGCCAACGCTGGGGCCAGCAGGCTTCCGACCAGGTCCTGCTCGATGTGGCGGCTCTGCTGAGCTCCCAGCAAAGCCCTCAGGACTTGGCTGGCCAGATCGATGAGCAGCAGTTCGCTTTGCTGATGGCCAATACCGACCTGGATGCAGCCCTGGAGCGCGCTGATGCAATCCGTTGCGGCATTAACGAATTGTCCGGGGTGTACACAGCCAGCGGCCATCGCCTCGGGATCAGTGGGGGCTTGACCCAATTGGCGCTGGCCGATCAGGGCGCTCAAGACCTTTTGCACCGTGCTGAAAAGGCCCTGATACTTGCCCAGGGCAACGGTCAGAACCAGATCGCCAAACTGTTGAACAATGCACCCCTGCCAGCTGGCGATTACCCGGAGCCACGTAACCGGGCTTTTCTGGGCGCATAGGGGCCAAATACGGTGGCGCAGGCTGCGCCGCAGCGGCTTCCCAGGCAGATGGCCTCAGCCACGGACCAACCTGCTGCCAGCCCAGCTGTCACCCCCGCGGCAAAGCTGTCGCCACAGCCGTAGCTATCAACCAAAAGTCCCGGCAGCGCCTGGGCTGGATAGCGTCCCCCCGGCTCACTCCACCCCCCGGCTGCCCCTTCGGTGGCAATGCGTAGACGGGGCGGCTGATGCAGTTCACCTGGCTCAACCCGCTCGGCTGGATCGAGGGCACTGCCGATCAAGGCATCACAGCTGACCCCGCTGGCGGCGACCAGCGCCATGGACAACCGGGGCGTGACGGCAAGCACCCCGGCCTGACGGCAGAGCTGCAGGCCGGGGGCGTCAGTTGCGGTGACGAAGACCCCATCACGGAGTGCCAAATCTGCCCAAGGCAGGGGGTCGCTGGCCTCGGGCTGAAGGCGCTGGCCGATAACAGTGATCGCCCGGTCGCCGGCTGGATCGACAAAACTCACGCCCCGCCTGGTGGGGGCGTCGCGCCAGGCCACTTCCAGGTCGAGGCCGAGGGCCCGGAGCCTGGCCGCAGCCTGCTCGCCGATGCCATCCTTACCAAGCGCTGTGTAGAACTTGACCGGCAGGCGGCTAAGCCTCGCCAGCTGCACGGCAGCCACGGCTCCGCCACCTGCCGGCTCCTCCCGAAATGCCTTGGCCTGGCAGATCGAGCCCGGCCCCGGCAGCTCTGCGACCGACAAAAAGCTGACCCACTCAACGTGACCAACCACCGCTAAGGAGAGGCCCTCCAGTGCGGAATCGAAGCCCATGGCAACCGGGGCGGGGCCAATGTTGACTCGTTTAGTCTGCATGGCCGAGCCACCCACCCTTGCCAGCCATGCGCGCTGCTCCGCTCCATCTCGAAGCTGGCAGCGATGTGCGGCTAACACTCGAGCAGTTCGCCCGTCAGAGCGATGCCACCGGTTTTGTGCTGAGCGTGGTGGGCAACCTTTCCCGGGCAGCCTTTGCCTGTCCCGACAGGCCAGCGGCCACGATCATCTCCGGTGAGCTGGAGATAATCACCCTGCAGGGCACTATCAGCCCCAACGGTGTCCATTTGCACCTCAGCTTCTCTGATGCCGAATGTCAGGTTTGGGGCGGCCATTTGGAACCCGGCACCCTGGTATTGAGGGGGGCTGACCTTCTCGTGGGCCTGCTCGAAGAGGCGGCAAGACCGGCGCCCGGGCCCAGGGTGAAGATTGCAGTTCTTCCTGGCTGCCCCTATTCGATTCGGGCCCTGCGGATGCTGCGAACCCTGGCCATCCCCTACCTGGAAATTGCACCTGATGGGGCAGGCCCGGTTCCCCAGTTGTTCATTGATGGGGTGGCAATCGGCGGCTACGACGCCCTTGCCGAGCTCCATGGCCGTGGCGAGCTCGAAGCGCTTCGCCCCTAATCATTGCCGCTAAAGCGTTTCCTATGACATTGCGGCGCTGGATCGATCGGGCTGGGCTGAATATCTTTATTCCACTTTTGATCCTGCTGATCCCCTGGGTTCAGGAGCTGATCGACCAGCTGTTCTATGGCGGTCAATGGAATTTGCCGATGGCTCCTGGAGGTTCATTCCTGGGGGTCTTGACTGCCCCATTCAGCCATGGCGGCTTTGGCCATCTGCTGGCCAATTCACTCATCTTTCTACCCCTTTCCTGGTTGGTATTGCTGCGCGGACGCGGCGATTATCTTGCCGTCTGGCTGGGGGTCTATGCCGCGGCAATACCAGTTTGGTTGCTCTGGCCAGTTGGCAGCCATGGCCTCTCCGGAGTTGTATATGGATTGCTCGGTTATTTGCTATTAATCGGCTGGCTGGAGCGTCGCATCCTTTCACTAGTTCTTTCCCTTACAGTGCTGCTTACCTACGCGGGGATTTTACCGAGCCTGCTACCGATCTTTTCGCCACCTGGGGTTAGTTGGATCGGCCACCTCAGCGGCTTTGTGGGCGGGATGCTGGCGGCCCGGGCCATGGCTCGCCAGAAGTTGTCCGATCCCAGGGTTTGACGATTGTTAGATCTGCTGCAGAAGTGCAGCAGATCTACCTACTGAAGCGCGAATGGTGTGCTTCGCCACAGACTTCCAGTCCACCATGGCCCAAGGTCATATCGACACAGTTGCGCCCATGGATGGAAATCTGTCACTACTCCAACCTCTGCCATTACCTAAACAAAAGCAACTATTTGGTAATCTTAAAACTCATTCACGCAGATAAAACTCTGCTTGAGAAGGTGCTCTTTCCCTTTGAGGAATGGTATTTTGATGCTCCCGTTGAGGCCCATGTCGAGCTTTGGAGTAATGGCCTATCTGGCGCAGAGCTGCTAGATCGATTTGAGGCTGGCTCCCTTGCCAATGCCTTGTAGGGGGCCAATCCAGTCAGGGCAGTGCCGGCCTGATCGGCCTGGGCAAGCCGCACAAGTACCAGTTGTAGATCGAGGTCGGTCAGTTCACCATTGGCTTGCCACTTCAGGCAGGTGCGGCCAAGGCAATTGAGCTGGGTCGGAACCAGGCTTTCTGGCCAGGGCTTTTGCTGGATTGGGCGGTGAGATGGGTTGGCCATGGAGCTGGTGTTATCCGCTTTATTTATTATC
>NZ_JAGQCR010000202.1:0-5721 GCF_024346295.1 Cyanobium sp. BA20m-14 | reverse complement strand
CGAGACGGTCTACGGGATCGGATCGGCCATTAACACCTTCACTACACCCCATCCCCGCGATGAGGACCAGGTGAGCTACCACAGCCTGATTGGAGAGGATGGGGCGGTCGTGCAGGTGCTCGATCCAGCCAAGCGGGCCTTTGGTGCGGGCAATTCCGCCTTCAATGGTCGCTGGGTAAAGACCAATGCCAAGGTGGGCGGCTCGGTCAACAATTTCGCCCTGCACATCAGCTTGGAAACGCCCCTCGACGGGGAAGACAGCGACCCATCCCACAGTGGCTATTCCGCCGCCCAGTACGACGCCCTCGCCGCCCAGCTGGCCAGTTGGATGCGGCGCTTTGCGATCCCCGCCGAAAACATCACCACCCACCGGGCCGTGGATCTCGGTGGTGAGCGGGCGGACCCCCGTAGTTTCAACTGGCAGGCCCTGCAGCAGCGGCTTCAGAACCTCGGCCTGCTCTGTAGGCGTTGAAGATCTGAGCGTTGAAGCTTGGGGCGGTGAAGATTGGAGCGGTGAAGTATTGGTTCAGATCAATGGGGCAGGCGGTTGCTTGCGGCTGGCGTAAAGCAGGGCGTGCAACTCGGGGTCCTGCATCGTGCGCAGGATGCGTCTCGGATAGTCCAGTTTGCCGTTGTGCAGGTAGGCCAGGGTGGCGAGGGCTTTGGCGTCCCGCTGGCTGCTGCTGGCCTCAAGGGTGCGCTGGGGCAGGTTGAGTTCGCGGCTCAGGCGCGCGAATTTTCCCACTAGCAAAATAACGTTCCGCTGCGGATCCAGCAGCTCACTGCGGGCCTGGCTGATTTCTGCCTCGGATGCATTCTTTTTGAGCAGCCCCTGGTGGACCAGCTCGCCAAGCCCTAGCTGGGCCGGACCGTGGGTGCTGAACAGGCCGGAATGGGCCGCCAGCGGAATGTCCTCGCCGGGCTTGGCATGGCGCATTTCGTCGAACAGCACGGCAGCAACCAGCATGGGGTTGACCCGCTGGCGGCGGCACTCGGCGATGATCAGCGGTTGCAGATCGGCAATCCGCCCGAGGGTGTGGGTGCGCAACGGCTCCAGTTGGTCAATGCCGCTGGTGAAGAGCTGGGCCAGGCGGGGCTGGGGGCCATGCACGCCAAAGCGACGCTTCAACTCGAGCAGCTCGGACGCTGAAAACCGCAGTGGATCGTAGGGTTCGCCCTCCCCGACAGGGGTGCTAACGCTGCCGCTGAGGCCTGGGTCGAGCAGCAGAAGCTGGCGGTTGGGGGTGGCCGCAAAGGGGATGGCAGCGAGGCCAACCAGAAGGGCGACCAGGCCGAAGCGACGCTGATGGAGGGCTCTGCCGAATCGCACCCGTAACCAATTGAAGTAAAACGATCATATGCAATTTCCCCAGGCCCCTAAGTTGCAACGGAACGGTCCCCACTCCGGCCCATGATTTGGTGTTGGGGGAGGGTCAGCCCTAAGTTTTGGCATCGTGAGCGGCTTGAGCCGCAACGCCATGCTCGCCAATTTCAATGGCTCCAGCGCCGAAACCCAGTGGCAGCGGTTCTGCGAGCTGCTCTGGTACGAAGCCGACCTCGGTATCTGGCTGGACGTCAGTCGCATGGCTATCGGCCAGGCGGACCTCGACAGCCTTTCCCCCCGTTTCGACCAGGCCTTTGCAGCCATGGTTGCCCTGGAGGCAGGGGCCATAGCCAATGCTGATGAACAGCGGCAGGTGGGCCACTACTGGCTGCGCAAACCTGAGCTGGCTCCGGAAGCTGGAATCAGCCAGCACATTCAGGCTGAGCTGGAGCGGATTGAAGCTTTCGGCAAGGCAATTCTGGATGGCAGCCTCCTGGCCCCCAACGGCCAGCCATTCACCGACGTGCTCTGGATCGGCATCGGCGGCTCGGGGCTGGGACCCCTGCTGATGGTCAGGGCCCTGCAGGACGCAGGCGTCGGACTGCCCTTTCACTTCTTTGACAACGTCGATCCGGCGGGGATGAGCCGCACCCTGGCTTCCCTCGACAGCCACCTAAGTACCACCTTGGTAGTGGTGGTGAGTAAGTCGGGTGGCACCCCCGAGCCCCACATCAGCATGGAGCAGGCCCAGGCAAGGCTTGAGGCCCGCGGTGGCCAATGGGCGGCTCAGGCCGTAGCCGTGACCATGTTGGATAGCAAGCTCGACAAACTGGCCGTCTCCGGAGAGTGGTTGCGCCGCTTCGACATGTTCGATTGGGTGGGAGGGCGCACGAGCATCACCAGTGCGGTAGGCCTGCTGCCCGGCGCCCTGATTGGGGCAGACATCCGCGGCTTCCTGGCAGGAGCGGCCCAGATGGACTGCGTCACCCGGGTCGCCGACCTGCGCCGCAATCCGGCAGCCCTGATGGCCGCCTCCTGGTATGTGGCAGGCCATGGCGAGGGCAAAAGGGACATGGTGGTCCTGCCCTACCGGGACCGGCTCGAAGTGTTCAGTCGCTACCTCCAGCAACTGGTGATGGAGAGCCTGGGCAAGAAACTCGACCGCAGTGGCAACGTTGTCCACCAGGGCATCGCCGTCTACGGCAACAAGGGTTCCACCGACCAGCACGCCTATGTGCAACAGCTGCGGGATGGCATTGACAACTTCTTTGTGACCTTCATTGAAGCCCTCGAGGAACCCAGCGACATAGCCCCGATCGGCGATGAAATTCCAGGCGACTTCCTCGACGGTTTCCTCCAGGGCACCCGCTCCGCCCTCATGGAAGGGGGGCGCCAGAGCATGTCGATCACCCTGCGCCGCTTCGATGCAAGGGCGTTGGGCGCCCTGATCGCCCTGTTCGAGCGAGCCGTGGGCCTTTATGCCGAGCTGGTCAATGTCAATGCCTACGACCAACCTGGTGTGGAAGCAGGCAAAAAGGCAGCAGCGGAGATTCTTGGCCTTCAGGAGCGGTTAGAAGCCCTGCTGGGTGATGGCAAAACCCGCAGCCTGCTGGAGCTGCAGCAGGCCCTCGGCACCAGTAGCCCCGAACCCCTGTTCTGGATCCTGCGCCATCTCTGCGCCAATCCAAGGGGTTACCAGGCCAGCGGCGATTGGTCCCAACCAGCGGCGATGAGCTTCGGCAGGGCCTGAGTAGGGCCGCCCCGATGTCGATGCCGAACCCGGAGGCCCTGCCGTCTCCGCAACAGGTGTTGCGTCAGGTCTTTGGATACGGCGCTTTCCGCGGTCCCCAGCAGGCGATCGTCGAACACGTGGTGGCCGGTGGGTCTGCCCTGGTGTTGATGCCAACTGGCGGCGGGAAGTCCCTTTGCTACCAGATCCCGGCCCTGTGTCGAGCTGGCCTTGCGGTGGTGGTCTCACCGCTGATCGCCCTGATGCAAGACCAGGTGGAGGCCCTGCTCCAGGCGGGTGTGCGAGCGGCGGCAATCCACTCGGGCTGTTCCGCCGCCGAAACCCGGGGCAGCTGGAGTGCCATCGAAGCTGGCCAACTCGACCTCCTCTACCTATCCCCTGAGCGCCTGCTTTCAGGCAGCACCCTGGAGCGCCTGGCCCAGCTTTCCCTGGCCCTATTTGCAATTGATGAGGCCCATTGTGTCTCCCAGTGGGGCCATGATTTTCGACCGGAATACCTGCAACTGGCCGTGTTGGCCGAGCAGTTTCCGGCGGTGCCCAGGCTTGCCCTCACCGCCACAGCCGATCCGCGCACAAGGGAGGAGATCCGCAAACGACTCCAGCTGGAGCAGGGAGCCGTATTTCTGGCCAGCTTCGATCGGCCCAACATTCGCTACATATTGCGCGACAAGGACAATCCCCGGCGTCAGCTGCTAACGCTCCTGGCCGACCATCGGGGCGAGGCGGGAATTGTCTACGCCAGGTCGCGCAACCGGGTTGACCGCTTCGCCCTCGAGCTCCGCTCGGCTGGCTATGACGCGGTTGCCTATCACGCCGGCCTGGATGCCGAGGTGAGGCACTCAGCCCTCGATCGCTTTCGCCGCGAGAGTGGCGTGGTGGTGGTGGCCACCATCGCCTTCGGCATGGGCATAGACAAACCGGACGTACGCTTCGTCGCCCATCTGGACCTGCCCAAAAGTCTGGAGGCCTACTACCAGGAGACAGGGAGGGCTGGCCGGGATGGCCTGCCGGCGCTCGCCTGGATGGTTCATGGCAGCGGGGATGTGCCCCAGTTGAGACGGTTCATTGACGAATCCGATGCCGAGCCAGCCCAGAAGCGAGTTGAACACGGCAAGCTAGATGCCCTTATTGGCTTCACGGAGGCTGGTACCTGCAGGCGCCAGCTGCTTCTGCAGCACCTGGGTGAGGTGTTGGCAGAACCCTGCGGCAACTGCGACATCTGCCTTGAACCGTCAACGGCAGTGGATGTCACCGAAGCCGCCCGCAAGGCGCTCTCCGCCGTCTATCGCTGCGACAGTAGCTTCGGCGCGGCCCATCTGACTGATGTGCTGCTCGGGGCTGATACGGCACGGATCAGGGAGCTGGGCCATGCCGATCTGAGCGTGTATGGCGTTGGCAAGGAGCTTGATCGCGGCCAGTGGCGCAGCCTGTTTCGACAGCTGGTGGCGGTGAAGTTGCTCCGCGCTGACCCGGAACGCTACGGAGCCCTGGCCTTCGCAGAGGGAGAGCGGGTCAAGCGCCTGTTGCGGGGTGACGAGAGGCTGGAGTTGCGCCTGCCGCCACCAACTAGCCGAGAGCGCAGCCAAGAGCGCAGCCGGGGTCGCCAAGTCGACGGCGCAAGGGGCACCGCTCCGGCCTTCCTCGAGCCTGGAGATAGCGAGCTGCTGAACCAGCTCAAGGCCTGGCGCAAGCAGCAGGCCAGCAACCAGGGGGTCCCCCCCTATGTGGTCTTCCATGACCGCACCCTGGTGGAGGTGGCACAACGGCGGCCAGGCTGCCTGGAGGAGCTTGGCCAGATAGGCGGAGTGGGCCAGGTCAAACTGGATCGCTACGGCCTGTCCCTACTCGAAGCCCTGGGCAAATGGCAGAGCTCCCATTCCCCAGGGGCTACCTGATCGGCCTGGGTTGGGCGCTCAGAGCCATTGGATGCCGGGCTTCTCCAGCATCTCAGAGCTGGGCCAGGCCCCCAGCCCAGAGAGGGCGTCACCTATCAAGCTCCATACATTGCGGCCGCTTGCCAATTCCTGTTCGGCGGCCCATTCGGACTCCTGGATCTGGCTCTCACTGAGGCCCAGACCCTCCACAAGCCGTCGATAGAGGGCCTTTTCCTGTGGGTTGATCAAGTCAGTGTCTTCGGCACGCTTGCTCACCCTGGCAACCATGTTTGCCAGTTTCACCGCCAGCAGCCGGTCTTCCACAGAATCAAGTCGATCGATCAGGTCTTCAAGCTTCAAGCCGTTCTGGCTCAAGGAGGCCAGTTGGCTGGTAACAGAACTGCCGCCAGTTTCCTCCCCAGCCCTGAAATAGCGGGCTTCAAGTTTTTCGAGTAGCCGCCTTTCCTCCCCAGAGACCTCCCCGTCAGCCCAGGCCACACAGCAGACGATCCTGAGCAGGTCGAGCTGACGATCATGGGCACTGGCCATGGGCTTTTGGAGAGGGATCGGGCCATTCTGCCCAGACTGGCCAGCAAGGCAGCGGCCTTAACAGGAAAGGGATGCAGAAATGGTGCCAATCCCCCCCGGATGGGGGCATCCGGGGCGATGGCTAGTCGCTGATAATAAATAAAGCGGATAACACCAGCTCAATGGCCAACTCATCTCACCGCCCAATCCAGCAAAAGCCCTGGCCAGAAAGCCTGGTTCCGACC
>NZ_JAGQCR010000201.1:0-5729 GCF_024346295.1 Cyanobium sp. BA20m-14 | reverse complement strand
ACTTCAACCAGTCGATCCTCGACGGCCAAGGCCGTGTGGTGAACACCTGGGCAGACGTGCTGAACCGCGCTGGTCTGGGTATGGAAGTGATGCACGAGCGCAACGCTCACAACTTCCCGCTTGACCTGGCTGCTGCTACTGCCACCCCCGTGGCACTGACCGCACCTGCAATCGGCTGAGGCTTAACAGCCTGGCTAACGCCAAACCCAAACGGAATCCCCCCGGCCCCCTCGCAAGAGGGGGCTTTTTGTTGGCGGCCCACCAGAGTGCATAGGGTGAAGCTGCAACCGGGCCGAAGCGGCGTGCGATGTGTTTCTCAGCCGCCGCCAGTTTCAGCAGTGCAGCCCTGCTGGTGCCGCTGGGCATCGCCGCTGTGGACCGCTCATGGCGAGACCATCGCCCTGAACTGCTGCCCCTAGCTCTGATGCCGGTGGGTTTTGGCATGCAGCAGGTCCTAGAAGGGGTGGTGTGGCTTGGACTCAACCATGGGCCTGCCGCCCCCCTGCTCCAAGGTGGGGCCCTGGCCTATCTGTTCTTTGCCCTGGCCTTTTGGCCGATCTGGATTCCCTACGTGGCCCTAAGCCTCTGGCCCCAGCAGCGGCACTGGCCTGGCCGGCCCTTGCTGTGGACGCTGCAGGGGGCGGGGCTTGTGCTGGGGATAGGACTCTGGCTGCCCCTGCTGTTGCAGCCAACCCGGATTGAACCGGTGGTGCTGAAAGGGTCGATCGACTACGGCCTAACGCTGCTGATGAGCGGCGGCCTGGCGGAATCGATTCGCTACCTCTATGCCGCTGTGATCGGCCTACCCCTGCTGCTCCTGCCCTACGCCTGGCTGCGAAGCTTCGGGGTGGCTCTGCTGGCCAGCGGCCTGGTGGCGGAATGGGCCTACCGTCAGGCGTTCCTCTCGGTGTGGTGTTATTTGAGCGCCCTGCTGTCTGTGCTGATTGTGTGGATCATCTACACCAAGAGGCTCCCCACCAAGGGGCAGGCGAAAGCCGCTTCCTAACCTGACAAAAGCCACTGACACAAGCCACGGTTTCCCATGGGCAGCAGCTTCGGCGAGCTATTTCGCATCACCACCTTCGGCGAGTCCCACGGCGGGGGCGTGGGCGTGGTCATAGATGGCTGCCCGCCGCGACTCCCACTCAATCTGGAGGCGATTCAAGCTGAGCTCGATCGGCGCAAGCCCGGCCAGAGCAAAATCACCACCCCCCGCAAAGAAGACGATCGGGTTGAGATTCTCAGCGGACTGCTGGATGGCCTGACCCTGGGCACCCCGATCGCCATGCTCGTGCGCAACAGGGACCAGCGCCCCCAGGATTACAGGGAAATGGAGGTGGCCTACCGCCCCTCCCATGCCGATGCCACCTACCAGGCCAAATATGGCATCCAGGCCCGCAGTGGCGGCGGCCGTGCCTCCGCCCGGGAAACAATCGGCCGGGTGGCAGCAGGGGCCATCGCCAAGCAGCTGCTGGCCAGGGCCCAGGGCACCGAGGTGCTCGCCTGGGTGCAGCGGATCCACAACATCAAAGCGACGATCGACCCTGCGCAGGTTTCGCTGGCGGCGGTGGAAGCAAACATCGTGCGCTGTCCCGATGGGGCAGCCGCCGAGCGCATGATCGAGCGCATTGAGGCGATCGGCAGGGAGGGCGATTCCTGCGGCGGCGTGATCGAATGCATCGTGCGCAATCCGGCAATGGGGCTGGGCATGCCGGTTTTTGACAAGTTGGAGGCAGACCTGGCCAAGGCGGTGATGTCGCTGCCGGCCACCAAGGGATTTGAGATCGGTTCCGGCTTCGCCGGCACCCTGCTCAAAGGCAGCGAACACAACGACGCCTTTCTGCCGACAGCTGATGGACGCCTGCACACAGCCACCAACAACTCAGGCGGCATCCAGGGCGGCATCAGCAACGGCGAGCCGATCGTGATTCGCGTGGCCTTCAAGCCCACCGCCACAATCCGCAAGGCCCAGCAGACCATCAACGAGCGGGGTGAGGCCACCACCCTCGAAGCCAAGGGCCGGCACGACCCCTGCGTGCTGCCGCGGGCGGTGCCGATGGTGGAAGCGATGGTGGCCCTGGTGCTGGCCGATCACCTGCTGCGCCAGCAGGGCCAGTGCAGCCTCTGGTGAGGGAGGCAACTGCCTTCACCAGAGGCTGCGCACATGGCCGTAGGAGAGGATCTTGTTGTCGGCGCTGAGTAGGGGAATCCCCAGCTCGCGGGCCTGGGCAACCAGGAAGCGATCGGCGGGATCGAGGGCCAGCAATCGCACCGCCGGATGGGAGGCCAGCAGCGCCAACCAGCGCTCCACATCGAGGCTGAGGGCGAGTCGACCCCGGTTCACCAGCATCGCCACTTCCCAGCAGCTGATCGCCGACACCAGCAGACCCGGTGAACCGCCCGGCAGGCCGGCGCTCTCGATCTCCTGATCTGTGGCGGCCAGGGCATTCGCTGACAGCCTCAGATGATTGCCATCGGCCCACCAGATAAGCGCATGGGTACCTAGCAGGATCACACCAGGGCTTCCCAGTCGTTCTCACCGACCGGCGCGAACGGGTCGTCGAAGCGCAGCACCGACCCGCGCAGCTGCCCGAGTGGGTCGGCGTCGAGCCAGGCCTGCCCCGGGAGCAACTGGGAAGACGAACAGAGGAGGAGCAGCAGCGCATGCGCTTTGAGCGGTTGCGTGGCCAGGCTCTGCCTTCTTCATGGGCAAAACCGGGTCATGGTCTGGTCGGCCGAGATCATCGTCCCAGCTGCGTAAGCACGTCCTGCAATGCCTCCAGGCCGGCATCAGCCGCCGCCTGGAGAGCTGCGGTGAGCCCCGAGCCCAGCGCCACCGCATCCACCCCTGCCTCCAGCCAGGGGAGCACGTCGCCGGGGTTGAGGCCGCCTGCCGCGATGCAGTAGGGCAGCGGTGCGCCCAGGGGCTCCCGCAGCCGCCGCCAGTGATCGATGCCGACGCTCACCGCCGGGAACAGCTTGACGATGCCGCACCCCAACCGGCGGGCCTGATGCACCTCGGAGGGGCTCATCACCCCGGGCACAAGCAGCAGCTCCCGTTCGGCCGCCCGCTGTTGCAGCTCTGAATTGAGCAGCGGCGACACCGCGTAGCGGCAGCCGGCGGCTGCAGCGTCGGCTACCCCCTGGAGCTGGCACACCGAGGCTGCTCCAAGCTCCAGAGCGGGGAAGCGATCAATCAGCTCCCGCATCTGATCCGCCCAGCCCGGCTTCGGCTGCCAGGCGATCTCCACATGGATCAGCCCCAACTCCTGCAGCCGCTCCAGGGTTGGCAGGGCCCGCAGAGGCTCGCCCGGCCGCAGCACTATCAGCAGCGGCTGGGCCCGCAGGGAATGGATCAGCCAAGAAGCACTCCCCACCGGCCCGCAAGCCTCAGACGTATTCGGCAACCTTCACATCACTGCGGATCAGAAGCTCCTGGAGAGCTTCCGCATCCACGGTTTCCTTCTCCACCAGCATGGCGGCCAATTCATCGAGCACCAGGCGATTGCCGGTGAGCACCGAAGTGGCCCGCTTGTAGGCCTCAGCTACCAGTTCGCTCACCTCCTCGTCGATTGCGGCTGCGGTGTCTTCGGAGAAATCACGCTCGGCAGCGATGTCTCGGCCCAGGAACATGCCGCCTTGGCTGCGGCCCAGGGCAACGGGGCCCAGCCGATCGCTCATGCCGAAGCGGGTCACCATTTGACGGGCCACCCGGGCCACCTGCTGCAGGTCGTTTGAGGCTCCAGTTGTCACCTCATCTTCGCCGTAGACAATTTCTTCAGCTACCCGACCGCCCAGGGCCACAGCCATCTGGTTTTGGAGATAGGAGCGGGAGTAGAGCCCCGATTCCATCCGCTCTTCAGAGGGGGTGAAGAAGGTGAGCCCCCCCGCATTGCCGCGGGGAATGATCGAAATCTTCTGCACCGGGTCGTAGTCGGGCATCAGGGCGCCCACCAGGGCATGGCCCGCCTCGTGATAGGCCACCAGACGCTTGCGCTTCTCACTCATGACCCGATCTTTCTTCTCCGGACCAGCCATCACCCGCTCGATGGCGTCGTTTACCTCGTCCATGGAGACTTCGGTGAGCTGGCGCCTGGCCGCCAGGATCGCTGCCTCGTTGAGCAGGTTGGCCAGATCGGCGCCGGTGTAGCCAGGGGTGCGGCGGGCGATTTTGTCGAGGTCAACGTCCTTGGCCAGGGTCTTGCCGCGGGCATGGACGCCGAGGATCTGGAGGCGACCGGCGTAATCGGGCCGATCTACAACCACCTGCCGGTCGAAACGACCGGGCCGCAGCAGGGCCGAATCGAGCACGTCGGGCCGGTTGGTGGCCGCCACGATGATTACGCCGGTATTGCCCTCAAAGCCATCCATCTCGGTGAGCAGCTGGTTGAGGGTCTGCTCACGCTCGTCATTGCCGCCGCCAAGGCCAGCGCCGCGCTGGCGACCAACTGCGTCGATCTCGTCGATGAAGACAATGCAGGGAGCACTCTTTTTGGCCTGCTCGAACAGGTCGCGCACTCGGCTGGCACCCACGCCCACAAACATCTCGACGAATTCCGAGCCGGAGATCGAGAAGAAGGGGACCCCCGCCTCACCGGCCACCGCCTTGGCCAGGAGGGTTTTACCGGTGCCCGGAGGGCCCACCAGCAGCACACCCTTGGGGATCTTGGCGCCAACGGCGGTGAAGCGATCGGGGTTTTTGAGGAAGTCGACCACCTCGGACAGCTCCAACTTGGCTCCCTCGATGCCAGCCACATCGCCGAAGGTGACCTGGGTCTGGGGTTCCATCTGCAGGCGGGCCTTGCTCTTGCCGAAGTTCATGGCGGGGTTTCCGCCACCGCCCTGGGCCCGGCGCAGGAGGAAAAACAAACCGCCAAGCAAGAGCAAGGGGAAGATCAAGCTGCCCACCGCCTGCTGCCAGGCAGCCGGCTCGCGGCTGGGCTGGACGGCAATGTCGACGTTGTGGTCGGTGAGCAGTTTGAGCAGGTCTTTGTCAGGAGCCAGGTTGACGACTGCGCGCCGGCCGTCGTTTTCGACCACCTGGGCAGTGCCCCGATCGGGGGAAATCAGCACCCGGGAGACCTCATTGGCCTGCACCGCCTCAACGAAGTCGCTGTAGCGCAGGGTTCGCGGCGCATTGGCTGGATCGGGCCTATCCAGGAAGGCCGTGCCCACGGCTATCACCACGATCACCAGGAGCACGTAGAGCCCCGCATTGCGCCAACGCTTTTTCAAGACCCTTTCTCCAACTGAGAATCAAGTAAAGGAATGTTAACCGGCTGAGGAGCGCAGCACCGCCACCACACTGCGGAAGGCGAACCATTCGGGTATTTCTTCGCCTCCGCGGAGCATCTGGCGGAACTGGGTGCCACTTAGCTTGCGGATATGCAGGCCCCGGGCTTGGGCGTGTTCGGCGGTCACGTACCCCTCCTCCTCGGTGTACACCAGGTTGAGAGAGGGCACGGTTTCCATGCCCAGCTCGGCGGCGTTGTCCCGGGCGAAATCCTGGGCCTGGTAGGGACCGTAGAAGTCTTCGCCGCTCAGGGAGCTCTTGCAGCCGGCCATGTCGCGGCCAATGATGAAGTGGGTGCAGCCGTAGTTCTTACGGATGATCATGTGCTGCAGGGCCTCGCGGGGGCCGGCCATGTGCATCGAATAGGGCAGGTAGGCCCAACGGATGCGGGGGTTGTCCAGCTCGGCGGCCAGGCGCTCATAGGTCTCAAAGCGCA
>NZ_JAGQCR010000200.1:0-5730 GCF_024346295.1 Cyanobium sp. BA20m-14 | reverse complement strand
AGCTTGCGGGCCAGCCGCCCCTTCGTCATGGCATCGGCATTCATGTGGGTGAGGTGGTAGCCGGCAATCTGGGCTCCTCCCAGCGCATGGAGTACACCGTGATTGGCTCTGCAGTAAACATCGCCAGCCGGCTTGAGGGTCTTACCCGCCAGTTTCCGGACCACAGCATTTTGATCAGCGCTGAGCTGCGCCAGCTGCTGCCTCCGGAGCTGGTTGTGGTGCCTTTAGGTAGCCATAACGTCAAGGGATGGCAGGTGCCGCTGGAGGTGTATGGATTGGCGTAAATACCAGGTCTAATTCAGTTGTTGAGTGAAACTTAATAGGCAAATTAAATAATTCAGTGTGGGTTCAGCTAGAGAAGCGATCCCATCGAAATGCCTGCTGCCAACTGCTCTGCGTCGGGGCAGATGCGCAGATTTGGTTTGCCACCAATTCGGCGGTGATCGCGGCCAGCAGCACGCCGTTGCGGTGGTGCCCCGCAGCTAGCCACAGGCCGGGGATGGGGCTGGTTCCCAGCAGGGGAGCTTCGTCTGGGGTGTGGGGCCGAAAACCCCACCAGCGCTCCATCGGCGGCCAGGCGCTCGCCTCCGGCAGCAGGCTGGCCAGCCCCTCCTGCAGCTGGCGCTGGCCGGCGGGGGTGAGCCCTTCGCTGAAGCCCGCCTCGGCTTCGCTGGTGGCTCCCACCACCAGCAGACCGTCTTGCCTCGGCACCAGGTAGGTGCCGGGCCCAAAAATCACTCGCTGCAGGGCCTGCCGCGGCCCCTGCAACGACAGCATCTGGCCTTTCACCGGAGCGATCGGCAGCTGGGGCAGTAGCTGGGCGCTCCAGGCACCGCAGGCCAGCACCGCCCGCTCGGCAGCGAGATGGTGCTCCTCCCCTTCGGCGCTGCGTAGACGCACCCCGCTGAGGGCGCCGGCCGGGTCGCAGACCAGCTCCAGCACCTGGCTGCCCTCCTGAAAGGTCACCCCCAGTTCCACGCAGGCCCGCTCCAGGGCGCGCATCAGCCGGCGGCGGTTGTCGATCTGGCCGTCCTGTTCAAACAGCAGGCCCGCCTGCCAGCGCTCGCCGATGCCGGCAATCTCTTGCTCCAGGCCGCGGCGATCGAGCCGTTGGCCGAAGGCGGCGGTGGGATAGGCATCCCGCTCCGCCGAGGTGGCGAAGGGCACCACGATGCCGCAGGGCCGCAGACCGCAGCTCAGGCCGCTATCGGCTTCGATCTGGGCTACCCAGGAGGGGATGAGCTGCAGGCTGGCCTGCCCCAGGCCGAGCAGGTCGCCGCTGAGCCCCTCGGCGTGGGGCGCCAACATGCCGGCGGCTACAAATCCGGCGGCTTCGCTGCGGCGCCGGCTCAGCACCCGTACCAGCTCGCCGCGGCGGGCGAGCTGGTGGGCCATGGCCAGGCCCATCAGGCCGCCCCCCAGCACTGTGATGGCTGGCCCCTTGGCTGCAGTCATGGCTGGGCCAGCGCCGCTGGCTCCAGCCCCAGCACCGTGGCCCCGCAGGAGCGCAGGGCCGCGTCAGCGGTGAGTAGCAGCAGTGGTTCCTGGCGGCTTTGCACGAGCAGCAGCTGGTCGAAGAGGTCGCTGGGGGCGGCGCTGCTATCCAGCTCGGCCAGGGCCAGCAGGTGCTCATTGCGTAGGGGCAGCCAGTGGAAGTGTTGACGGGTCACCTCCTGCTCCAGGCGGGCCAGGTCGAGCTGCACCCGGCCTTGGCGTTGCTTGAGGGCCAGTTCCCAGAGGCTCACCTGGCTCACGAACACCTCTGCTCCCGGCGCCTGTACGGCGGCGATGGCCCAGGCCGGCAGACGCGGGTCGTCGGCCAGCCACCAGAGCAGCACCTGGGTGTCGAGCAGCAGGCGTTTCATTGCAGCGGTGCGTCGAAGTTGGCGGCGATGGCAATGGCGTGGCGCATGGCGCCCGGCGCGTGGGCGGCGCTGGGGGTGGGAATCCAGGCGCTGAGGCGGGCTACCGGCTTGCCTGCTCTGGCGATCCATATCTCCTCGCCTTGCTCCACCTGAAGCAGCAGGCGGGAGAGCTGGGTTTTGGCCTCATGCACATTCACAAGTTGGGGCCGGTTGCTTGGTGCTGGCTCAGGGGGGAATGGCGGGTAGGCCATGGCTGCAAAAACCTCTGGACTTAGTTTTAGCTTAGCTAAACAGCGCAAATCACTATCCGCCCCGGAGCCCCCCCGCCCCCGTGAGGCCGGCGTCCAGTACCTCCCCATAGGATCGGCTCAGGCATCGATACAGGCCATGACAGGCGCGGCAGTAGCACCAGCATCACCAGTCCCATCCCAGCAGCTCCCTTGGGAGGCGGTGATTGGCTTGGAGACCCATGTGCAGCTGGGCACCGCCAGCAAGATTTTCACCAGCGCCTCCACCGCCTTCGGCGACGCCCCCAACACCCACATCGACCCGGTGGTGTGTGGCCTGCCCGGCACCTTGCCAGTGCTTAATCAAAAGGTGCTCGAGTATGCAGTAAAAGCAGCCCTTGCCCTCAACCTGCATATTGCTGCGCACAGCAAGTTTGATCGCAAACAATATTTTTATCCCGATCTGCCCAAGAATTATCAAATCTCCCAATTCGATGAGCCAATCGCTGAAGATGGTTGGATTGAAGTTGAGGTGGCCGAAAAAGGTAAAGAAACCTATTTGAAGCGCATCGGTATAGAGCGGCTTCACATGGAAGAAGACGCCGGCAAATTGGTACACGCCGGTAGTGATCGCCTAGACGGCTCTACCCACTCCCTGGTGGACTACAACCGCGCCGGAGTAGCTCTGGCTGAGATTGTTAGCAAGCCGGATTTGCGCACCGGCCGCGAGGCGGCGGAATACGCCTCGGAGATTCGCCGGATCATGCGTTATCTGGGCGTGAGTGATGGCAACATGCAGGAGGGTTCCTTGCGCTGCGATGTAAATATATCCGTGCGGCGCGGCCCTGATGCCCCCTTCGGCACCAAGGTGGAAATTAAGAATATGAATTCCTTCTCGGCTATCCAGAAGGCGATTGATTACGAGATTCAGCGCCAGATCAAGGCCTACGAAACCGGCGAGCCGGTGCGGCAGGAAACCCGCCTTTGGGATGAATCCAAACAGCTCACTAAGAGCATGCGCGGTAAAGAGGGCGCCAGCGACTACCGCTACTTCCCCGATCCCGACCTTGGACCCATCGAGGTGAGTGACGCCCAGCGGGAGGGCTGGCGCGCCGAGCTGCCCGAGTTGCCTGCTGCTAAGCGGCACCGCTACGCCGACCAGCTGGGTCTGTCGATCTACGACGCCCGAGTGCTTACCGATGAGCGCTCGATGGCTGAATATTTCGAGGCCGCGGTGGCCGCCGGCGCTGACGCTAAGGGCATCGCCAACTGGGTCACCGGCGACATTGCCGCCTATGTAAATGCCAACAGGCTGGCTATTGCCGAGTTGCCCCTTAAGCCCGAGCAGCTAGCTGAGCTGGTGCAGCTGATTGAGGGCGGAATTATTAGCGGCAAGATCGCTAAAGAGATTCTGCCCGAGTTGCTTGAGCAGGGCGGTTCCGCCAAGGCGATCGTGGCGGAGCGCGGCCTGGGCATGATCAGCGACCCCGCTGCTATTACGGCGATTGTGGAGGAGTTGCTGGCTGCCCACCCCGAGGAGGTGGAAGCCTTCCGCGGCGGTAAAACCAAGTTGCAGGGCTTCTTTGTGGGTCAGCTGATGAAAAAAACTGGTGGCAAGGCCGACCCCAAACTGGCCAACCAGATTCTGATTCAGAAGCTCAACGGCTGAGCACCTGCTCCACTTCGGTGGCTAACTGCTCGGGTTCGCCCCGGTTGTTAAGCACCACATCTGCCAGCTGGCGCTTGCGCGCCAGCGGCCACTGGGCAGCTATCCGGGCGCGGGCATCGGCCTCGCCCAGGCCATCTCGGGCCATCAATCGCTGCAGCTGCTGCGACTCGTCGCAGTCCACCAGCCACACCTCGCTGCAGAGGGTCTCCAGGCCCGCTTCGAATAGCAGCGGCACCACCAGCACCACTACCGGCTCCGCCGCCAGCTCCTGCAGCTTGGTTTTAAAGCACGCTCGCACAACTGGATGCAGCAGCTGCTCCAGCCAGCGCCGCTCGGCGCCATCGCCAAAAACGATCTGCCCCAGGGCGGCGCGATCGATCTCTCCTCCGGGCGCCCGGATCCCATCCCCGTAGCGCTCCAGCACCGCGCCGGCCCCGGGACTGCCGGGCGCCAGTGCTTCGCGGGCGTACACATCTGCATCCAGGAGCGGCAGGCCCCGCGCCGCCAGCAGCCGGCCCACGCTGCTCTTGCCGCTGGCGATGCCGCCGGTGAGGCCAATGCGGCGTGCAGCAACCATGGCTTGAGAAGGGGCGTGGCGCTATTCCATGCTCAGGTTCGCAGCAGCTGCAGCCCGTGACCCACCCCTGGCACCCGATCCCCGGCGGCATCACCGCTCCCCGTGGCTTCCAAGCCGCTGGTGTCACCGCGGGTCTGAAGGCTTCCGGCAAGCCCGACCTCTCCCTGCTGCTGGCGCCCGAGGGCGCCGTGTGCGCTGGCACCTTCACAACCTCGGTGGTGCGGGCCGCCTGCGTGGACCTCTGCGCCGAGCGCCTGGCGGCCTCCGGCGGTCACGCCCGGGCGGTGCTCACCAATTCCGGCCAGGCCAATGCCTGCACCGGCGACCGGGGCCTGATCGACAGCCTGCGGGCCACCCAGGCCGTCGCCGATCGGTTGGGTCTGGCGCCTGAAGAGGTGCTGATCTGCTCCACCGGTGTGATCGGCGTGCCGATTCCGATGGGCACCTTGCTGGCGGGTCTTGATCCCTTGGTGGCGGCCCTCAGTACCGAGAGTGGGGCCGCGGCAGCTACTGCCATCCTCACCACCGATCTGGTGGCTAAGCAGATCGCTCTGGAGGCGGATCTGGGCGGCCGCAACGTGCGCATCGGCGGCATGGCCAAGGGCTCGGGAATGATTCACCCAAATATGGCCACGATGCTGGGCTATCTCAGCTGCGACGCGGGCGTACCCGCCGAGGTGTGGCAGGCGATGGTGCGGCGGGCGGTGGATCGTTCTTTTAATTCGATCACGGTGGACGGCGACACCAGCACCAATGACACGTTCCTGGCCTTTGCAGCCGGGGAGCTCCTAAGCCATGAGCACTACGAAGCACTGGAGGCCGGCCTGACGGCGGTGTCGCAACACCTGGCCAAGGCGATTGCCCGCGATGGCGAGGGCGCCACCTGCCTGATCGAGGTGCAGGCGCAGGGCGCTGCCGATGACGCCGGCGCTCGTGCCATTGCGCGCACCGTGTGCGGCTCGTCGCTGGTGAAATGCGCCGTGCATGGCCGCGACCCCAACTGGGGCCGGATCGTGGCCGCCGCCGGCCGGGCCGGTGTGCCCTTTGCTGCTGATCTGGTGGCCCTGTGGCTGGGCGAGCACCAGCTGATGGCCGCTGGCCAGCCCCTGGCTTTCGATCGTGCCGCCGCCAGCACCTATCTGCAGAGCGACACGGTGATTATTCGCCTGGTGGTGGGCGATGGCGCCGGCACAGGTGTCGCCTGGGGCTGCGACCTTTCGGCTCAATATGTCCGCATTAACGCCGATTACACGACCTAATTATCTGAAGGCAAACCAAACGAGTCTTCAGCTGATCTCTGTTGGAATTCCTACAGTGATTAGAGTTCCAACGGTGATTAAGGGTCTTGGTCGAGGAGAGCAGCAGCGATGAGCAACCCCCTATGGATGCTTG